>DATACV010000373.1:0-9957 GCA_036258875.1 Rubrobacteraceae bacterium | reverse complement strand
AACGAGGCGCTCGTGGAGATAGCGCGGGTGGTGGGGGCTCCGGAGGAGGAGGCGACCCTCGTGGAGGAGTGGGTCTCCCGCGGGCGGGCGGGGCTCGAGGAGCAGTGGGACCCCGAGCTGGGGCTCTGCCTGGACCGGGACGTGCTCACGGGACAGCCGCTGCGCGTGCGCACCATCGCCGGCTTCGCGCCCCTCATCGCAGGCAACCCGGTCGGCGAGCGCCTGCGCGGCCTCCTCCAGACCCTTGACTCGCCGTCGTTCGCGGGCAACCCGGACCTGCACCGTCCGCTTCCGCCCTCCACCAGCCCCGAGGAACCTGCCTTCCACCCCAGGAGCTACTGGCGCGGACCGGTGTGGCCGGTCGCGAACTGGCTCCTGTGGTGGTCGCTGATCCGTGCCGCAGAGACGAGCCGCGCCGCCGAGATACGCCGCGAGACGCTCGGGCAGCTCGCCGAGAGCGGCTTCGCGGAGTACTTCGAGCCGTTCACCGGCGAGCCCCTGGGCTCCCAAGAACAGTCCTGGACCGCCGCCATAGCCCTCGACATGCTCGCCGTGGAGAGCAAGGGCGCCTAGCGCCCGTCGCCCGTTCGAGAGCCGCCCCTACCGGACCCCGGGAGATCGCCGCCCGTGGGGCCGACCCGCTCCCTTCATGGATTATGATTAACGGGTGGATACCAGAGGAGGCGGATCGGGGGAGGGTCTTCCAGGAGAAGAGGTGGCTGCGCGGCTGCGCGAAGCGGTCGGGCGCCCTCTCGGCACCTGGCGCGAGGTCTACGAGAGCTTCTCACCCGTGGACGTAGAGACGGGGGAGCGCAGGCCGCGCATCCCGCCTCCGGGGGCGGACTCGCGGCGGGCGGCGGTCCTCGTGCCCGTGCTCCTGGAACCCGAAGGGGCGCGGCTCGTATACACGGTCAGGAGGGATGATCTGCCGGACCACGCGGGCCAGATCTCCTTCCCCGGCGGCAGCCTGGACCCCGCCGACGGCTCGCTGCTGGAGACCGCCCTGCGCGAGGCGGCAGAGGAGATCGACCTGAGCCCGGACCTGGTCGAGGTGGTGGGGGAGCTCGAGGAGATGTACATCCCGCCCTCCAACTTCCGCGTAAGCCCCTTCGTGGGCCTCCTGCCGCCGGAGGCGGAGATGGTGCTCGCCCCGGACGAGGTGGAGGCCATCTTCACAGTCTCGCTCGACGAGCTCATGCGCCCGCAGACCTTGCGCAGGGTCCCGTGGAGGTACGAGGGCCGCGACTACATGGTGCCGGTCTTCGCCGTCGAAGGGCCACCACAACGCAACATCTGGGGCGCGACCGCCGCTATGACCGCGGCCTTGCTCGCGCGGCTGGGCTGGACGCCCGGTGAGAGCCACCGGCGCCTTTGACGGGGAGCGGCGCCAACCTCATCATGTGGGACCGTATGCCCGTAGCGCAAGACGGAGGTGCACGCTGTGGATTGCCCGGCCTGCGGTAACAGCCTGACCACCAGGACGGCCGGCAGGATCACAGTCGACGTGTGCGAGCGGGGATGCGGTGGGATCTGGTTCGACCGCTACGAGCTGATGAGGGTGGACGAGGCCGACGAGTCGGCCGGTGAGGCCTTGCTCGATCTCGAGCGAGATCCCGACGTTCGGGTCGACCTGACCGAGCGCCTGAACTGCCCTGAGTGCTCCGATGTGGTGATGATGCGTCACTTCTCGAGCGTAAAGCGCTGGGTCCTCGTGGACGAGTGCCCCAGCTGCGGCGGTCACTGGCTGGACCCCGGCGAGCTGAGGACGATCAGGACGGAGTACGCCTCCCAGGAGGAGCGGGAGCGCGCCGCATTCGAGTATTTCTCCGATGTCTTCGGCCCCGAGCTCGCTACTGCCCACGCTCAGACTGAGGAAGATCTTGCTCGGGCCCGCAGGATCGCCTACGCCTTCCGCTTTATCTGCCCGAGCTACTACATACCCGGAGAGCAGGACTGGGGCGCCTTCTAAAGCGGTTTGCGAATGGGATGCGCCATTAGCGGGGAAAGGCTCTCAGGCTTTGAGGCATTGAGGGTAGGGTGGTAGGGAACCCCTCCCGCAAAGAGCACCCCTAAGAACCTCAAAACCTGAGAACTTCAAAACCTCCTCCCCGAGGGCTCCTACATCGCGCAACTCGCTTTAGCGGCGAGGTGTATACGGGTTTCCCGCGACCGGCTCTTGCCTGGTAAATTCTTCTTCCGTGTCCACGAGGGTTGAGAATGAGCTGCGCAAGGTCTACAGGGACCACAACCTGCACGTCCTCTTCGGGGTCACGCTCATGGCGGTCCTGGGCGTCTCGAGCATCACCCCGGCCCTGCCGGAGATAAGGGACGCCTTCGGCGTCACGAGCGGGGAGGTGGGGCTCCTGATCACGGTCTTCACCCTGCCCGGTATCGCGCTGACCCCCGTCCTCGGCGTCCTCTCCGACCGCCACGGCCGCAAGAAGATCCTTGTCCCAGCCCTTCTGCTCTTCGGCGTCGCGGGCGGCCTCTGTGCCTTGGCCCGCAGCTTCGAGCTGCTGCTGGCGCTGCGCCTCGTGCAGGGTATGGGCGCCGCGGCCCTGGGCACCCTGAACGTGACGGTCATAGGCGACATCTTCACGGGGCAGGAGCGCTCGGCGGCCCTCGGCTATAACTCGAGCGTCCTCTCGGTAGGCACGGCGAGCTACCCGGCCATAGGCGGCGCCCTGGCCGCCCTCGGCTGGTTCTACCCGTTCGCCCTGGCCTTCCTCGCGATCCCCGTCGGCCTCCTCGTCCTCTTCTCCCTCCACAACCCCGAGCCGCGCAACGACCAGCGCCTCAAGGACTACTTCGGCGACGTGCTCGCGCGCCTCATGGACCGCGAGGTACTCGGCCTGCTCGGCGTCTCGCTGCTCACCTTCATCATCCTCTTCGGCCCCCAGCTGACCTTCCTCCCGATCCTGATGTACGAACGCTTCGAAGCCCCCTCCTACCTCCGCGGCGCGGTCCTCTCCGGCGCCTCGCTGACCACAGCCCTGACCTCGGCCCAGCTCGGCGCCCTCACCAGCCGCGTCGCCGAGAGGACGCTGCTCAAGATCGCCTTCGTCCTCTACGCCGCCGGCCTGACCGGGGTGGCGGTCGCCCCAAACGTCTGGTTGCTGATCGTGCCCGCGATCCTGTTCGGTGTCGCCCAGGGGATAAACCTCCCAAACGTCTTCTCCCTCCTGAACGCCCACGCCCCCTCGGAGAACCGCGGCGCCTTTATGGCGACGAACGGGATGGCCCTCCGCGCCGGCCAGACCATAGGCCCCCTCCTCATGGCCGCCACAGCCGGCACCCTCGGCCTCACCGGCGCCTACCTCGCCGCAACCACCCTCGCCTTCCTCGCCTTCCTCCTGGTCCTCACCCTGCTGCGCCGGGAGAGACCGGAAGGCGCCTCCCCCTGATCGTCTCCATACCAAGCCATAACAGTGGCATGAGACGCCCGCGTCTGGTATCCTGCCTTCGAGACTTACATTGTAAGTGGAGTATGGGTGGTGGTAGTGATGAGGGGTGGAGGTCTCCTGGGCGGCCGGCGGTGGGTGCCGGGTGCAGTGGTATGGCGCGGCACCGCCCGCCGACGTTCGGGGGTATTGGGGCGGGGAGGCTGGTCGCTGCACCCGCGTCACCGGCTCGACGTCGGTGTGGGGGATCTGTTGTTTGGTCTCAGTGCCTGCGTCTGGGCGCTCCGGCGCCGGAGGCTGGGTGAGGGGGTGGTTCGTGCCCTCCCATCGGGGGAGGACGTGCTGGTGTGCTTCTCCGTGCGCTCGGGGCTCGATTTGCTTCTCGGGGCGCTCGGCGAGGCGCCGGGTGGGGAGGTCATAGTCTCAGCCGTCACGCACCCGGACATGGTCCGCATCATAGAGGGACACGGTCTGAGGGCCGTGCCCCTGGATATCGACCCTTCGACCCTCGAGCCTCGGGCCGAGCTTCTCGAGGCGGCGCTCTCTCCGCGGACCCGGGCGATCCTGGTCGCGCACCTGTTCGGCGGGCGCTTCGATCTCAGCCCCTTCGCCGTCTTCGCCCGGAGGCACGGCCTGTTGCTGGTGGAGGACTGCGCCCAGGCCTTCCGCGGTCCCGAAGATGCAGGGGATAGGCTGGCCGACGTCTCCATGTTCAGCTTCGGCTCCATCAAGACGGCCACGGCCGCCGGCGGAGCGCTCTTGCGGGTGCGGGACCCCTACCTGCTGGCGGCGATGCGCCGGGTACAGCAAGGCTGGCCCGTTCAGACCCGGCAGCGGTACGCCGGCCGGCTGCTCAAGGCTCTCTGCCTCGTGCTGCTGGGGAACCCGCTAGTGTACGGGCTTGTGGCCCGTGGGTGCGAAGCGGCCGGCCCCGACCTTGACGGCCTGATAAACGGCGCGGTCAGGGCGTTCGGCGCCTCCGACGAGGGGATCGAAGAGCTGCTCCGAAGGATCCGACACCAGCCCTCCGCGGCGCTCCTCTCGCTGCTCTCCCGACGGCTGCGGACCTTCGACGAGGGAAGGCTAGCGAGGCGCGCGCGGAGCGGCGAGCTCGCAGCAAGCCGCTTGCCCGGGACGGTGTCGCACCCCGGCGGCTACGCCCCTGTGCGCACGCACTGGCTCTTCCCGGTAGTGGTCCCGGACCCCGATTCGCTTGTCGCCGCCCTGCGCGAGCGCGGTTTCGACGCGAGCCGGGCTACCAGCAGCATCGCGCCCGTCCCGGCAACGCCCGGCCTCACGCGGTTCACGCCGGAGAAGGCTAACCGGATGATGTCTCGCGTGGTCTTCTTGCCGGTCTATCCCGAGCTGCCGGAGGAGGCCCTCGATCTCCTTTCGAAGACCGTGGCGGAGACGACCGCAAGCACGAGGGAGGACCACGCTTGAGCAAACGTGGAGCCGAGATCCGGGAACGTTCCCTGGAACTCCTGAGCCGGCGCAGCTTCGACCTGCTGGTGATCGGGGGCGGCATCGTGGGCTCCAGGGTTGCGCTCGAGGCCTCGCGTGCCGGGCTGCGGGTGGCCCTCGTGGACGCCGGAGACTTCGGGGGAGCCACCTCGAGCGCCTCCGGCAAGCTGGTGCACGGCGGCCTGAGGTACCTCCGGGCCGGGAGATTCCGGCTCGTCCGCGCGGCGCTGCGAGAGCGGCGCTTGCTGGCCACCCGGATCGCGCCGCACCTGGTGCGCCCGATCCCGCTCGTGCTGGCCACCGAGGAGGCAGGCTGGCCGAGGCACCTGATGGTCGCCGCCGGGCCGCTCGCATACTGGGCGCTCGGCGGTCTCCGCGGACCCGCGCCCCGTCTTCCCGGGGTCGGGCCGCCTACGGCCTCGCTCCCCGCCCTGCGCACCGGCGGTCCCTGCGGTCTCGTCGAAGAGGCTGTAACCGACGACGGTCGGCTGACGCTCGCCACCGTCAAGGCGGCCGTTCGGACGGGGACGGTCGCCGCGAACCACGTGCGCGTGGCGGAGCTAAGGAGGCATCGGAGTGGGATCTCCGGCGCCGTCCTGGTGGGGCGCGAGGGGGAAGGCACCTTCGACCTGCGTTGCCGGGCGGTCGTGAACGCGACCGGACCCTGGCTCGACCGGGTCCGCCTGCTGGAAGACCCGAAGAGCAAGCCCGCCACCAGGCTCAGCAAGGGCGCGCACCTGGTCCTGCCGCTCGAAGGCGAGTGGCCGGTGGCGATCGCGCTCACCCTCCGCGACGGCCGGCACGTCTACGGCGTGCCCTGGCACGGGATGCTCTTGATCGGGACCACGGACACCCCCCACGAGGGAGATCCCGGCTCGGTCGCGCCCACCCCCGCCGAGGAGACCTACCTGCTCGAGGCCGCGGCGCGCTTGTTGTCCGGAGAGCAGGCGCACCGCGAGAGGGTCTTGTGCTCCTTCGCCGGGCTGCGCGTCCTGCGTCCGGGGCACGGGCCAACCTCCGATGCTTCGCGCGAGCACCTCGTCGTCGTCGGCCCGGCAGGCATGGTCTCCGTCGCCGGGGGCAAGCTGACCACCCACCGCCTCATAGCGCTAGACGCCCTGCGCGCGCTCCCATCCGGGGTGCGGCCCAGGAGGTTGCGTCCGGACCTCGACCCTCTCCCCGGTTCCTCGCCGCCCGACCAGCGCGTGCTCCGCAGCAGGCTCGACGCCGCGACCGCGCGGCACCTCACGGAGCTCTACGGCGGCGAGGCAGCGGAGCTGCTCCGCTACGCCGCGCGCTTCCCGGACGCGCTCGAGAGGGTGCATCCCGCGGGCCCGGACCTCTGGGCGCAGGTCCGCCACGCCGCCGAGGAGGAGTGGGCGATGACCGTCGAAGACGTGGCGCGGCGGCGTACGACCCTCGCCATCCGCGGGCTCGACACCGGGATCGCGCGCGTTGGGATCTCCGCCGTCCTGGGCGAGGGATGGCCGGGATTACGGCCTGTTACCTCCGGGACGAAGAGCTTTAGCGAGCTTCGACCTTCTTAACCGGGCTGTCGCCTGTCCTGTTACTTCGGGCCGTTAAGGTGCCCTCGGACGGAGGCGATCCGGGGAGGTGCCCGCGGATGGATGGCAAGACGAGGGTGGGGCTCGGGGTCCTCGGGGCGGCGCTGGCGCTCGGGCTGTTGGGAGACTGGCTGCTGCGGGCGACGCCGTGGGGGGTCAACCTCTTCTTGTGGGTCACGGCGCTGGTGGGCGCCGCCGCGGTCGTCGCCCGGCGCGGGAGCCTGCGGGTCGCGGGGGAGGGGCGCTGGCTGGTCCCGGTAGCTATGCTCTTCGCGGCCTGCGTCGCCTGGCGGGCCTCTGCGGCGCTCGCGTACCTGAACCTCCTCGCGTTCCTCGTCGCTGCCTCTCTCGCTCTGCTGCGGGCGCGGGCCGGGAGGCTGCGGATCGCCGGCGTCTCCGAGTACCTGCTCGGCGGGATCTACGCCGGCGCCCTGAGCTCGGCCGGACCGCTACCCGTGGCGGCGCGCGAGGTCGAATGGCGGCAGGTGGCTCGCGGCAGGTGGCGAGCCCCCGCCCTCGCCGTGACGCGGGGCGTCTTGCTCGCGGCACCCCTCCTGCTCCTCTTCGGCGCGCTCTTCGCGGCAGCCGACGCCGTCTTCCAGAGGCTCCTCTCGGACCTCTTCGGCTTCGACGTCGCGGAGGTCTTCGGCCACCTCTCCCTTACCTTGGCGCTCGCCTGGATCTCCGCCGGAGCGCTGTGGGTGTCGCTGCTGGCGCAAGGGCGGGCCAGTCTCGCCGTGCGGCGTCCGGACTTCGTCTCCCTCGGCATCGTCGAGGTGAGCACCGTCCTCGGTCTGCTCGACCTGCTGTTCCTCGCGTTCGTCGCCGTCCAGGTCCGGTACCTGTTCGGCGGCGCGGAGAGGGTAGTCTCGACCGCCGGGCTGACCTACGCCGAGTACGCCCGGCGCGGGTTCTTCGAGCTCGTCACCGTGACGGCGATAGCGCTGCCGGCGCTGCTACTGGCGCACTGGCTCCTCCGCGCCCCGGACCGCCGCGGCGAGAGGACTTTCAGGTTCCTGGCAGGGACCCTGGTGACCCTGCTCTTCGTCGTCATGGCCTCCGCCTTGCAGCGGATGTACCTCTACGTGGACGAGTACGGGCTGACCCAGCTGCGTTTCTACGTTGCCGCCTTCATGGTGTGGCTCGCCGTCGTGCTGGCGTGGTTCGTCCTAACCGTCCTCCGGGGGCGGCGCGACCGCTTCGCGTTCGGCGCCCTCGTAGCCGCCTTCGCCGCCGTCCTCGCCATCAACGCCGTCAACCCCGACGCCATTGTGGCCAGGACGAACCTCGACCGGATGCAAGACGGTGAGAGGTTCGACGCGCACTACCTCACGCGCCTGAGCGCGGACGCCGTGCCCGTAATCGTCGAGGCTCTGCCGAGCATGAAAGAAGCAGACCGCCGCACGATAGTGGACTCCATCGAGCCCCCCTCCCGCTGGTCTCGGGACGATGCCGATTGGCGCACCTGGAACCTCGGCAGGTCCCGCGCCAGGCACGTGTTGGAGGGCTACACCGCTACGGACCCCCCTCAGGCCGACGGACGTCCAGCTCGAAAGGTTAATCTCGTGTAACAAGATAGGGTGGTCGTGCACCAGTTTTTCGAGAGTTATCCACAAGATGTTGTGGACAAGGGAGATAGGACGGGGGATAAGTGCATCAGGTGTAACAAGAACTTAACAATGGCTTCCGGGTGGCAAGCGTGTTGAGATGGGCCGGTCGCGGAGGTGGAAAGGAGGCCGAGGGCCTATAGAATATCGGGGAGGAGCAGGCCATGAGAGAGGTGAGAGAGTGCTTACCGAGGAGCGGGTAAGAGACCAGCTCAGGAACGTCATAGACCCCGAGATCGGGATGGACCTGGTGGAGCTGGGTTTGATCTACGACGTCGGAGTCCACGACGAGGGGCGCCACGTCGACGTTACGTTCTCGCTGACGAGCCCCATGTGCCCGGTCGGTGACCTTATCCAGGAGCAGGTAGAGACCGAGACCCTGAGCATCGAGGGCGTCGAGACTGTGAACGCCCAGCTCACCTTCGAGCCCATGTGGAACCCGGAGATGATGAGCCCGGCCGCCAAGCTCTTCTTCGGCCGGTAGGGTGACCACCGAGCCCGCCTCCCTCGACGCGGGCTACCAATTCCTGCGCGAGTGCGGCGACCAGATCATGGCCGCGCTCGTGAGCCGGATCGGGCCCCTCGACCACGCCGCCCGCCGCCGCGGCCGTCCCGACGACGCCTACGGCTCCCTCGTGCGCACCATTGTCGGCCAGCAGCTCTCGACGAAGGCTGCGCGCACGATCTACGCCCGCCTCGCCGCGCTCTTCGGCGACCGCCCGCCGACGCCCGAAGAGCTGCTCGAAGCCGAAGACGAGACCTTGCGAAACGTCGGCCTCTCGAGGCAGAAGATTGCGTACCTCCGCGACCTCGCGGCCCGTGTGAAGAACGGCGAGCTCGAGCTGCACGCCCTCTACGAGCTCACCGACGAGAAGGTCTCCGAGGAGATCATCGCCGTCAAGGGACTCGGCCGTTGGAGTGCCGACATGTTCCTGATGTTCCACTTGCGCCGACCCGACGTGTTGCCGGTGGGCGACCTGGGCATCCGCCGTGCGGTGGAGAGGGCGTACGCCTTGCCGGAACTCCCCGACGAAGACACCCTGAGGACGCTCGCCGAACCCTGGCGGCCCCACCGCACGCTCGCCAGCCTCTACCTCTGGGAGTCGCTCGACGCTGTGCCGGACGAAGGATAGCCGCTGTCCTTCGGACGCTAGAGCGCGCGGGATGTGTGGATGATGGTCGAAAGGCGAGTTGCCGACATACACTCAGGGTAGTGGCGACGGCGGAGCCCGACCTGACGCTGAACCTATCCTGCGAGTAGGACTCACGAGGTTGTAAACTACTAACCCGGCGCTCCTTCGTAGTCCCATCGTTTGGGATTGCCTAGGACCTGATGACGTTGCGCGGGCCGACGAGTGTTGCCGTGGTTTAGGCGGCAACAAGCTCATCAAGCAACTGGAGGAGCGGAGAAGGGAATTTAGGTTGAGCCGTGTCGAGGGACGGGCCGGAGACTTGGATCCGAAGGTTCCTGAGCTCGGGCTGCCACTGCCGGAGCAGATCGCAGAGGTGCTCGCGGGCGAGATCATCGAACGCGAGTTGATCCCTGGGAGCAGGCTACCGGAACCGGCGTTGGCCGAAAGGTTCGGTACCAGCAGGGCTCCGATCCGGGAGGCACTCTACCTCTTGGATCAGGCCGGATTGGTAGAGCGGACGCCACGCAAGGGAACGGTGGTGAAGGCGTACAGCAGGCGGGAGATAGAGGAGCTTTACCAGGTCAGGATCACGCTGGAGAGGCTCGCCCTGGAACGCATCTGCGAAGACCCCGACATGGTAGAAGCGTGTCTCGCTGCCCTCGAACCTATCATCCGCGGGATGGAGGCGGCACAAGACGACCCGATGCGCTACCGTGAGTTGAACTACCTCTTCCACAGGTCCATTATCGCCGTATCCCGCAGCGACCTGATCAGACGTCTCTACGCC
>DATACV010000372.1:0-2724 GCA_036258875.1 Rubrobacteraceae bacterium | reverse complement strand
TCGAGTCCCGGCAGGCGGCCCTCGCGGACCTTATGGCCGCCTCGGCCGTAGGCACGGCGCTGGCGACCGTGTTCGGGGGGCTCGCCGCCTACCTTGACGCCTGGCGCCTGGCCTTCGCCGCCCCGGCCCTCGCCGGCGTCGCGCTCGCCGTGCTGCTGACCAGGTTGCCCGAGCCGCGTGGCTTCGGTTCGGGGGAGAGGGAAGGCCCGCTGGCCCAGGTGAGGCGGGTCCTGAGTCGGCCCTGGGCGGTGGTCGTGGTCGGGATTGCGCTGGTGGAGGGAGCGGTGATCCTCGGTTTCCTGACCTTCCTCGCCCCTTCGCTCGAGAACGTCGGCTACAGCCCTGCGGTGGCCGGGCTCTCCGTCGGGCTCTACGGGCTTGCGGTGCTAGGCTGGACCCGGGCCGTCAAGCCCCTGGCGAGACGCCTCGGGGCGGCCGCGCTCATCCTCATCGGTGCCGGCATGCTCGCGCTGGGCTACGCTTCGGGTGCCGCGGGACAGTCGCTTCCGAGCGTGAGCGCCGCGGCCATACTCATCGGCGGGGGGTTCGCCTTCATGCACTCGACGCTCCAGACCTGGGCCACGGAGGTCGTGCCGGAGGCGCGAGCCACCGTGATATCGCTCTTCGCCGCTGCCCTCTTCGCCGGGAGCGGGGTGGCCGCCATGGCGGCAGCCCCGCTCGCCGAGACCGGTTCGTACGGTCTCCTCTTCGCGCTGGCCGCGCTCGTGGCCGTCCCCCTGGGGCTCTTTGCGGGCCTCGCGCGTCGCCGCTATTCCGAGCGCCGGCGCTGAGGACCGCAGACCACCTCAGACCCTGGCTCCGGCGTCCGTACGCCTCGAAGGTGCGAGCACCTTCACGCCTCGGTGGGGTCGAGTTGCAGCCCGTCGCCGAGAGTTTCGGGACGTTCGCGGACCCATGAAGCGACGTCTCGGCACGGTGCGCACCAGACCAACCCATCCTGCATCATGTCTCGCAGTTCCTCGAGCGCTGAGCGCATGACGTCGAAGTGGTCTTCCTGCTCTTCCAGGAAGGGATGGAACAGCAGGGTCAGGTGCCCTCCGTCGCGGACGACGCCACGTAGCGCCGAGCCTAGCGCCTCCCGGAAGCGCGCCGGAGACAGCGGCTCGCTCGACCCCCTGGTGGTCTCCCGAAGGGCGCCGAAGCGCGGCAGGTAATAGTAAGCGTCGATCAGCCGCCACTCGAACGGCACGACAGCCAGTTTGCCGAGGAAACCGATCCCGTGTCCCGCCGGCGAGCAGTGGGTGAACCCGAGACCTTCGAGCAGTTCCGGCGAGAGAGGGGTCAGCCTACCCCCCGGCGGCCGGAAGCCGCGTGGCCTGATCCCGAGCTCGTCCATCTGGTGGACACCCCGTTCCAGCAGTCGGGCCTCCTCGGAGGGGCTCAGGTCCGGCCAGTATTCGTGGCGCCAGCCGTGGTAGCCGAGCTCGTGGCCGGAGTTCGAGATCTCCAGCAAAGCTTCGGGGTACAGCTCGGCGTTGAGCCCCTCCACGAAGAAGGTGGCCCGGAGCCCGAGCTTGTCGAGCATGCTGAGGATCCGGGGCAACGTACGTTTCACGGAGAAGTGGCGCCCAAGGGGCTCGCTCTCGGGCCACAGCCCGCGCTCGAGGTCGGCGGCCTCGCCGAGGTTGTCGAAGGTCACGGTGACCGCTGCGCGCCGAGCTTCGGGTCCCCAGACGGCGCGGGCCACGGCAGGTGACTCACCCACGTATCATGCCCCCGGGCTGCCCTCGCGGAGGGCAGGTACTCGCGCCGCTTCCTCCGGCTCTCCCTCTCCCCACCGGGTGACGTCTCCTACCACGCCGAGGAAAGCCCTCAGGACCGCGGAAGGGTCGCTGCGTCGCCAGACCACCCCGAGTTCGATCTCGGGCGACAGCCCCTCGACACTCTTGTAGACGACACCTGCTCTCCGGAGGTTCTGCAGGGAGGCGGGGACCAGCGTCACCCCTATGCCACCAGCGACGAGGCTGACGGTGGTCTGCATCAGCCACGCCTCCTGTACGACCCTGGGCTCGAAACCGGCCTGCCGGCAGTGCTCGACGATCTTGTCGCGCAGGCCAGCCCCCTGATATCTCGGCGTGAGGACGAAAGGCTCGCCGGCTAGCGCTCCCAACGACACCCTTGGCTCGGCCGCCAGAGGGTGCGTGTCCGGCAGCGCCGCGACGAAGGTCTCCCGCGAGACGGGCCGGGAATTTAGGGAGTCTTCTTCGAACGGGAGGTACAGGAAGCCCACGTCTACCCGCCCGTCGCCCAGGCCCCCGAGCAATCGGTCGGGGTCTACCTCCCGCAGAAGAAGCTCGACGTTCGGAAACCGCTCACCGAAGGCCCGCAAGATAGGGGGGAGGACCCGGTTGGCGGCCGAAGGCACGAACCCCACCGTCAGCCGACCGACCTCGCCCTGGCCGACGCGGTGCACCACGCTCGCCGTCTGCTCCGCGTGGACCAGGAGGCCCCGCGCCTCCGCCAGGAGCAGGCGCCCGGCGTCGGTAAGCCTTACGCTGCGCTTCGTACGGTGGAAAAGCTGGGTGCCGAGCTCCTCCTCGAGGCGCTTTATCTGGTAGCTCTGAGGGGGCTGGGCCATGTGCAGCCGCTCGGCCGCCCGGCTGAAGCTCAACTCCTCCGCAACGGCCACGAAATACCGCAAGCGCTGGAAGTTCATCGACCTCTTATATCGAATTCATATCAGTCGGTCAACAAGAAGTATTG
>DATACV010000371.1:0-4977 GCA_036258875.1 Rubrobacteraceae bacterium | reverse complement strand
TTCAACGTCTCCATAGACGAGACGCGCAACGTCGTGGACGAGGTGCGCGGCAAGGTCCGCTCTGATGAGCTCGAGACTTACGTCACCGGGGCGCCGGCTGTCTACCAGGACCTCGAGGAGGCGAGCAACGAGGACATAAAGCGCGCCGAGAAGTACGCGTTCCCGTTCGCCCTGCTCATCCTGGTGCTCGCCTTCGGGTCGGTGGTGGCGGCCGGGGTGCCGGTGCTCATCGGCGGCGTGAGCGTGCTGACCACCCTCGCCGCCCTCTATTTCGTCGCCGGCTCCTACGACATGTCCGTCTTCGTGCTCACCCTCTCGACCATGCTCGGCCTGGGCCTGGGTATAGACTACGCTCTCTTCTTCGTCAGCCGCTTCAGGGAGGAGCTGGAGGGCTACGCCATCTCCGAGGCGGTGCCGCGGGCCGTCGCGACGGCCGGGAGGTCCATCTTCTTCTCCGGTACGGCCGTGCTCATCGGGCTCTCGGGGTTGCTCTTCTTCCCCTTCATGTTCATGCGCTCGATCGGGGTGGCCGGGGTGCTGGTGGTCTTCGTCTCGGTCGCGGCAGCGCTCACCCTCCTCCCGGCCCTCCTCGGTGTGCTCGGCCACCGGGTGAACTGGCTCCCCGTGCGCCGTCGCAGGCGGACGGCCGGAACGGGCCTTTGGAGCTGGAGCGCCGAGGTGGTCATGCGCCACCCGCTCGTCGTGATACTGCTCGTCGCCGGCCTGCTGGCGACGCTGCTCTACCCCGTGACCCACATGAAGGTGGGCATCCCCGAGGCGAGCGTCCTGCCCGAGAAGTACGAGTCGCGCGCCGGCGACGACATCCTCAAAAAGGACTTCGAGTACGCCGCCCTGAACCCGATGGAGATAGTGGCCACCCTGCCGCACGACCCCCTGAGCGCCGAGGGCCTCGCGGACGCGAAAGCTCTGGGCGAGCGCATCCGGGGCACCGGCGAGGTCGCCAAGGTGGAGAGCGTCTACACGGTGGGGGAGGCGGCCGCGAGGGGATACGCCGAGCGCGTGGCCGAAGCCCGCGAGCGGGCCGAGGCGGAGGCCGACCGCCGAGTAGAGGAGGCGGTGAGGGGGGAGCTGGACGCGTTGCGAGCCCGGTACGGCTTCGTCCCGCCGGGGGCCGAGGCGGAGATCCGGGCCGAGGCCGAGCGGCGCGCCGCCGCGGAGCTCGAGGGGCAGGTTCCCGAGCTTCCGGAGGGCGTCACCGCCGAAGGCGAGATATTCCCCCAGGGCGTCGCGAACTTCCTGGCTTCGCCCGAGGCCCGAGAGTCCGAGGAGGTCCGCGAGGCCATAGACCCCTACGTGGCGGGCGACCGGACCCTGATCCGGGCCGTCACCGAGGCGAACCCGTACACGGAAGCGGCCTACGACGCCGTGGACGAGGTTCGCGCCACACAGGCGCCCGAGGGCGCGAGTTTCCTGGTTGGCGGCCTCTCCGCGGGCCAGAAGGACTTCATATCCAGCCTCTACGGCAAGGCCCCTTATGCCGCCGCGTTCGTGCTCGGCGTTACCTACCTCATACTCCTCGTCACCTTCCGCTCGGTCTTCATCCCGCTCAAGGCGGTGATCGTCAACATCCTGAGCCTGACGGCCAGCTTCGGGGCGATGGTCTTCGTCTTCCAGGACGGCAACCTCTCGGGTCTGCTCGACTTCACTCCATTAGGCTTCGTCGACGC
Source organism: Rubrobacteraceae bacterium (assembly GCA_036258875.1). Taxonomy (GTDB): domain Bacteria; phylum Actinomycetota; class Rubrobacteria; order Rubrobacterales; family Rubrobacteraceae; genus JALYGY01. The sequence goes on along the minus strand of DATACV010000371.1, from coordinate 3,289 downwards.
GACGCTCCCGATCCTGATGTTCTGCACGATCTTCGGGGTCTCGATGGACTACGAGGTCTTCCTGCTCTCGCGAATGCGCGAGGCCTACGAGAACGGTGATTCCAACACCGCGAGCGTCGCCAAGGGCCTGGTCGCCACGGCGGGCATAATCACCTCCGCGGCGGCGATCATAATCGTCGTGACCGGCGCCTTCGCCTTCACCGGCATAATCCTCACCAAAGCCGTCGGCCTCGGACTCGCCGTCGCCGTCTTCGTCGACGCGACGATCATCCGGGTCCTCCTCGTCCCGGCGACCATGCGTATCCTCGGCGACTGGAACTGGTGGCCCGGAGGCCGTAAGGCTACCTTCGGCGCGGACGTGCAGAGACCCACCAGATAGGCCGCCGCGATTCCATCGTCAAGAGCGTAGGAGACCCCCTCCACGCGTCTCGTATGCGACCAAGGTCCTAGAGCATTAGCGGCCTTCGCCCGATGCGGCGGCTCTCATCCGCGGCTTTACTGAGGGCGTACTCGAGAGGTGAACGGACGAGGAGACCCGAGCGATGTACCAGCACGACGAGATCGGACGCGAGCACCACCGCGAGCTGCTGCGCGAGGCCGAGAACGCGCGCCTCGCCCGACGGCCGCGCGAGGATCGCTCGCGGAGGTCCTCTGGGACCGGGAGCGGGCGTGGGATGGCCGAGGCTCCAGGGGGCGATCGCATCGTCGGCAGGGACCCACTTCCCGTTCTTCAGGACCTGATCAAGAGCATCTCTGGAAAGAAGAGACGAGCCGGGGAGCACACACTATGAACCATCGAGTCTGGTACGCGGCGGACGCGCTGATGGCGGACCTTGCAGTCCGTCACCACCACGTGCGTGCCGCCTCGGAGGAACAGCTCGAAAAGAGGATGCGCAGATGCTACCCGGGGGCGGTGGCCATCCTGGTGCGCCGGGAAGAGTCCTGGCGGCAGGTACTCTCTCGCCCGGGCCACACCCCGTAGAGTGCCGGGCATCTCCTCACCGGCACACCGCCGGTAGGCAGGTGCCCGGTTCTACGCCTGCGAGGCTGGCTGTGGATAAGATCAATTCTTGATCCTGGTAGGGTGCGGGGCTACACTACGCACGATGGTCGAGTTCGAGCGGATACTCAGGGACCGGGGTTACCGGCTAACGAACCAGCGGCGGGTGATCGTACGCGGGCTCGAGGCGGACAGGCACCTCTCTGCGGAGGAGATCTACGACCGGGTCAAGGGGGAGCATCCCGAGATAGGTCTCTCCACGGTCTACCGGACCCTGGACCTCTTGCACGAGCTCGGCATCGTACGCAAGGAGGACTTCGGCGAGGGGTACTCGCGCTACGAGCTGGCTACCGAGCGGATGCACCACCACGCCCGCTGCCGCGAGTGCGGCGAGGTCATAGAGTTCAACGAGGAGCTCATGGAGTACCTCGCCTTGCAGGTCGAGCGCGAGACAGGCTTCGTCACGGACTGGCACGAGATCACGCTGCACGGCCGTTGCGCGACCTGCGCCGCTTCGGATCAGCCCTAAAGCGGTATGCGCAGGGTTGTGCCTCTTGCGGGGCAAGGTTTTGAGGCTTTGAGGTTTGGGATCAGGGACCCCGCTGACCTTGCCCAAAAGCCTAAGAAACTGAAAACCTGAGAACCTCAAATAAGGTGCTCTAGACCCTGAATGTTAGCCCGTCGTGGGCCACTATTACCTCGCCGTCGTACCCGCGCCCGACCTCCCTTCGCAGGTCGAGCCTTTCCGCCGCCGGGTAGAGGTGGGTGAGGACGACCCGCCCGACGCCGGCCTCCGAGGCCATCCTCGCGACGCTGCGCGGCGTGAGGTGCCCCGCCACCGGGCTGCCGTCGGGGAAGGAGCACTCGACGAGCATCGTGTGGGCGCCGCGGGCGAGCTCGACCACCGGCTCGCCGTACTCGGTGTCCCCGGTGTACACGAACCCGCCGCCGTCGTCGCTGTCCAGGCGGTAGGCTATGCTCTCCGGGCGGTGCTCCGCCGGGGCCCACGAGAGACGACAGCCCGGCAGATCCAGGGGAGAGAGGCACACGTGGGGCAGCTCGGAGACGTGGGTGGGGTAGTCGCCCAGCATGACCTTTCCCCACACCTCGGTTATCGAGCCCCAGAAGCGCTCGAAGGGCTCGGGACCAGCGAGGTGTAGGGGACGGCTTCGCTCTTCCTCCGCGCCGTACTTGACGGAGAACAGGAGGGGCACGACATCCACCGTGTGGTCCGGGTGGAAGTGCGTGAAGAAGATGCGGTCCACGGCGAACGGATCGAGACCCGCGCGCAGCATGCCCCTGACCGCCCCCGATCCGAGGTCGAAGACTAGCGTCTCCCCGCCGGATTCCACAACTACGCAGCTCTGCCGCCTCTCCAGGCGAGGGACGACCGTGCCCGACCCGACGACCGTGATCTCCACGTGTTCCTCCCTCGTTAGGTTTCAGGTAGATTGCTGATGCCTGTAGCCTGATGCTTCTCGTCAAACGCCCACGCGAGGCCCGCGACCCCGAGCAGAACGCCTCCGATGACGTCCGAGGCCCAGTGTACCCCGATGTAGACCCGGCTCGCGGCGACCCCGAGGAGGACGACCACGACTGCGGCGCGAAGTGGCCTGTTGGGCCAGAGCAGGTAGACGGCCCCGAGCAGGATAACGGACCGGAGCATGTGCCCGCTGGGGTAGGGGAAAGGGTAGGGGACCTCGATGATGAACGAAGGGTCGGCCGCGCGCGCCTCTCCCGGCGGCATCGGGACCGTCGGTAGCCAGGTCTTCATCGCGAGCTCCAGCAGCCCCGTGAGCAGGAACACGAGCAGCAGGCGTCCGGCCAGTGGCCGTCGCCCGGTGAAGAACAGGCCGGCGGCGAGCGCGAGAATGGCCGCCCCGGCGTATTCCAATCCGCCCGGCACCGAGAAGAGCACGCCTGCCGCGTCGAGTAACTCGGAGGGCCGGCTCTGGGCGACGCGCAGGATCCGGACGTCAAGAGGGTAGAGCAAGCGTAGCCCGGCCGCCGCGGAGAGCAGCACGAAGGCCAGGGAGGAGATCCGGAACCACCAGTCAGCTCCTCGCTTCACGCCCGTAGAGCCTAACAAAGAGCTGCGGGCCGGGCACGAAAAGGCCGGGCCCGCAGGCCCGGCCGGGATCGCGGAGGGTACGCGGCGTTACGCCACGGCGTCGCGCAGGACGCGGCCGTACTCGCCGCCCTTGAGGATGCGCTCCGCCTCGCGCTGCAGCTGCCTGACCCGCTCGCGCGAGATGTCCAGCTCGTCGCCGAGCTCGGCCAGCGTGGCAG
>DATACV010000370.1:0-1698 GCA_036258875.1 Rubrobacteraceae bacterium | reverse complement strand
CTCGGTCTCGATAGTCGAGCGGCTCAGGATCGCGAAGTCAGCGCTCGCGTCCCTGAATACCACGGGCCGGTACTCCGGGTGTATGCCCTTTTTCATCACTTCCTCCGTCTCAGATCAAACGCCGCCGTACAGTCTATTACTTCTGCAAAGAGACGGGGCGACCGCTCGGGCCGCCCCTCCCGGACCGCGCGCCTAACCCCTGACGCGCTGCAGCTCGCGCAGGAACTCGGCGTTGGTGCGCGTCTCCTTGAGCTTGGCTATGAGCAACTCCAGCTTCGCCGCGGGCTCGAGGGTGTTGAGGATGCTGCGCACCTGCCAGACCCTCTGGGCCTCCGCCGACTCCATGAGGAGTTCCTCCTTGCGCGTCGAGGAGTCCTCGATGTTGATGGCCGGGTAGAGCCTGCGGTTGGCCAGCTTCCGATCCAGCCTGAGCTCCATGTTGCCCGTGCCCTTGAACTCCTCGAAGATGACCTCGTCCATCCGGCTACCGGTCTCGACCAGCGCCGTGGCGAGGATCGTCAGCGACCCGCCGTTCTCGATGTTCCTCGCGGCCCCGAAGAACTTCTTGGGCGGGTAGAGGGCCGCGGAGTCCACGCCACCCGAGAGGATGCGCCCGCTCGCCGGGGCGGCGAGGTTGTAGGCGCGCGAGAGCCTGGTTATGCCGTCGAGCAGCACCACCACGTCCTCGCCCTCCTCGACGAGGCGCTTGACGCGTTCGAGGACTAGCTCGGCCACCGCTATGTGGTTGTCGGCGGGCTGGTCGAAGGTCGAGGCGATGACCTCGGCCTCCTGCACGCTGCGCTCCCAGTCCGTGACCTCCTCGGGGCGCTCGTCGGCGAGCACCACGAAGAGCTTGGTTTCGGGGTAGTTGGCGGCGATCGACTGGGCTATCTGCTTCAGAACTGTGGTCTTGCCAGCCTTGGGCGGGGAGACCACCATGCCGCGCTGGCCCTTGCCGATGGGGGCCACCAGGTCGATGACGCGCGGGGCGATGTCGTTGGGCTTCCACTCCAGGCGCAGCCTCTCCATCGGGTAGAGCGGCGTCAGGTCGTCGAAGTTCGGACGCCAGCGGCCCTTCTGGGGCTCCTTGCCGTTCACCGTCTCGATGCGTACCATCGCCGGGTACTTCTCCCCGTCGCGGGCCGGCCGGATCTGGCCGACTATGTAGTCCCCGCGCCTGAGGTTGAAGCGTTTGATCTGGCTGGTCGAGACGTAGACGTCGCCCTTGCTCTGGCTGTAGCCGCTGGTCCTGACGAAGCCGAACCCGTCGGGCAGCACGTCGAGGACGCCGCTCTGGATGAGCTCCTCGCCGCGGTCGCGGCGCGGCTCCTGCCTCTGCTCCTGCCTCTGGCGCTGCTGCGGCTCGGGGGCCTGCGGCGTCTCGACCGCGCCATCCGCGGTGCCGCCGAAGGCGGTATCGTCCGCGGCGGACTCGGGAAGGGTGGCGACCCCGGTCTCCCCGTTCGTCGTCTGGGGTTCGGTAGCTGTCGCCACCGCCCCGTCCTGTCTGTCGGCGGCCTGCTCTGCGGCCTGCTCCGTGGCCACCTTGTAGATCATCTGCGCAAGCTCCGGCTTGCGGTACTTGCGGTACTGCTCGATGCCCAGCTGAGAGGCGATCTGGTGCAGATCGCTCAGGCGCTTGCGCTCGAGGGTGCTCAACTCGGTCACTCTATACTCCTCCTGCTTTACGAATGCGGC
>DATACV010000369.1:0-3641 GCA_036258875.1 Rubrobacteraceae bacterium | reverse complement strand
CGCCCCGCCAGGCACCCCTGAGTACCTGAAAACCTAAGAGCCTAAAGACCTCTGTAGAACAACTCCCCCTCGCAGACGTACTCGGCGGGACCGGTCATGTAGACGGGCTCTCCCTCCCCGGCCCACTCTATCTCGACGCCGCCGCCGTCCATGATCACGCACACCGGGCTCTCTGGGAGGCCGCGGCGCAGCGCCGCCACCGCCGCCGCGCACGAGCCCGACCCGGAGGCGAGCGTCTCCCCGGCGCCGCGTTCCCAGATCCTCATCCGAACCTCGTGCGTACCTCCGGCGTGAACGAACTCGACGTTGGTCTTCTCGGGGAAGAGCGGATCGTTCTCTACCCGAGGACCGACGTCGCCGAGGTCCAGCGCCTCGACCTCCTCCTCGCTCTCGAGTAACGCGACGGCGTGGGGGTTGCCCATCGAGACCCGCAAGAAACGGAAGCCGTGGAGCTCGACCTCGGGGTCGAAAGCGGGAGGGCCCATCTCCACCCTGGAGAAGCCGTCGCCGAGCAGCATCACCTTCTTCACGCCGGCCCCGGTCTCCACGGTGAGGGCGTCGTTTCCGATCAGCCCCCGATCCCTGGCGTAGCGGGCGAGACAGCGGATGCCGTTGCCGCACATCTCCGAGGGGGAGCCGTCGGAGTTCAGGTAGACCATCATGAGGTCCGCGACCTCGGAGGGGGCGGGGATCAGTATCCCGTCCGCCCCGACGCCGAAGTGCCTGTCGCACGCGTGCCGGGCGAGGGCGGGGAGGTCCCGGCCCGCCGCCTCCGCCGGGTCGAGGACTATGAAATCGTTGCCGACGCCGTGCATCTTGGTGAAGCGCATACCTCGCTAACGCCCTTCCCGGTCAACCCCAGAGGATCCGTTTTCGTGCGCGGTGACGCTGAGGCCGAGGCTAGTGTACACGTCCCGGTGGCGTTCGGCGCGCTCGCGCTCCTCTGCGAGACGCAAGAGGCAGAAGGTTCCCGCTAGCCCACGGGGCTTCTCGCGCGTACGCCAAATGGGTGAGAAAAAGCTAGCCACTTTGGGGGATGTGCGGGCCGAGGTACTGGCTTACAGTGGTGTTGGTCGGGTGCAACGAGCGGCGGGCCCCCTCGCGCAGGAAGCCTGCCCCCGCAAGAAAGGGGTAGTTGGTTTGAGCAGGCGGATTGTCTTGTTGGCGGTAGCGGCGACGCTGATGCTAGCCGTGGTCGCCGGGGTCGCGCTGGCGAGGAGCTTCCAGTGCCAGAACCCCGACTGCTTCGGCACCAACAACAACGACCAGATCAGGGAGCGGCAGGGCAGCGGCAAGCAGGACGACATCCACGCCGAGGGCGGCAACGACCAGGTCAAAGCCCGCCTCTTCGGCAACGACACGGACGTGCTGCGCGGCAACAACGGCAGCGACTTCCTCAACGCCGCCGACGGGGACACCCGCGACGTCCTCCTCTGCGGCTCGGGCAACCGCGACTTCGTCGTGATCGACGTTTCGCGCCGCTCTTTCGACATCTTCTCGAGAGGCTGCGAGCAGGGCAGAATAGTGTTCAGCAGAGGGCAGACGCGGCCGCTCGACACGTCGCTGGCGGTCTCTGAGGAAGAGGCTGAGGCGGCGGCAGCGGCGGCCCTAAAGTAGGGTAGTCACCCGGAGGCGGTCGCCACCCCTCGGGCGTAGCGGAGCCCGTGGCTCGCGAGCAACGCCAGCGCGGGGATAAACTCGCGCTAATATGGGTGGATGGCGAGCACGGTACCGGAGGAGGGCATCGGTGGATGAGGGCGGGGGAGAGGTCTGCCTCGAGGAGGAGGTCGAGCGGCTGCGGCGTTCGGGGATGTCCGTGGCGGAGATCTCGCAGGACTTGGGGGTGGACCAGGGCTGGGTGGAGGCTTTGATCTCCTCTTGGGGCGAGCGAGACCCCGCCGAAGAACGCGCCTGACGGGGGATGCTGACCGCGCTTCTCTGCGGGCTGGCCTCGCTCGCCGGCACCCGCATGCCGATCAGACGCCCAGCACGTCCCGCATCGAGTAGAGGCCGGGCTGCGCCCCGGCGACGAAGCGGGCGGCCCTGAGGGCGCCCGCGGCGAAGGTGCGGCGGGAGAGGGCGCGGTGGGTGACCTCGACCTCTTCGCCGGGGCCGAAGAAGGCCACGCGGTGCTCGCCGACGACGGCGCCGCCGCGCAGGGCGTGGATGCCGATCTCACCCTCCTCGCGCGGCGACCGGCCCTCGCGCCCGAAGACGGCTACCTCGTCGAGGTTTCTATCTCTCCCCTCCGCGGCTGCCCGCGCCAGCAGGAGAGCCGTTCCCGAGGGGGCGTCCACCTTGTTCCTGTGGTGGGCCTCGACGATCTCGACGTCGTAGAAGGCCCCTAGCTTCTCGGAGAGCTCCCTGACGACCTCCCTCACCAGGCTCACCCCGACGCTCATGTTGGGGGCGAGGACTACGGGGACGTTTCCCGCGGCGTCCTCGACCCGGGCGAGTTGCCCGTCCGAGAGGCCCGTCGTTCCGATGACGACGGGCCTGCCGTAGCCCAGGTGCTCGACCGTGGCTTCGGGGGTGGTGAACTCCACGAGGGCGTCCGCGACGTCCGGCGGATCTTCCGTCGCGGCGACCCCTGCTCTTCCCCAGCCGCACAGCTCGCCGACGTCGGCGCCGAGCTCGGGGGCTTGCGCCTCGACGACGCCGCCGGCGAGCTCGAACGAGTCGTCCTCGAGCGCGGCCCGGCAGACCTCGCGCCCCATCCGGCCCGCCGCGCCGACGACGGCGATACGGGTCAGCGCCAGGTTCACACTTCTTCCGGGGTGGGGAGGAGGTGGGCTGATCTATCGAGGGTCTCCTGCAGGACGCGCAGGTTCTCGCCCTCCATCGGGACGAGCGGGAGGCGCATCTCGTCCGAGCAGAGGCCGAGCAGCGAGGCGGCGGTCTTCACCGGGATGGGGTTCGTCTCGACGAAGAGGGCCCTGAAAAGGGGCAGGAGCTCGTAGTGGAGCTCGCGTCCCCGTTCCCAGTCGCCCTCCAGGAGGGCCCTCACCATGTCCGAGACCACCCCGGGGGCGACGTTGGATGCGACGGAGATCACGCCGCGTCCCCCGAGCGCTACGAGCGGCAGCGTCATCGGGTCGTCGCCCGAGAGGACGGAGAAGTCCTCGCCGCAGAGGCTTATCACGTCGGCGACCATGTTCATCGAGAGGGTCGAGTCCTTGACCCCCACTATGTTGGGGATCTCGGCGAGGCGGGCCATGGTCTCGGCGGAGATGGTCACACCGGTACGCCCGGGTATGTTGTACAGAACGAGGGGCAGATCGGTGCTCCCCGCTATAGCCGCGAAGTGCCTGAAGAGCCCTTCCTGGGTTGGCTTGTTGTAGTAGGGGGCGACCTGCAAGGAGGCATCGGCGCCCACCTCCTGGGCCATCCTGGTGTACTTGATCGCCATGTCGGTGCTGTTGGAGCCGGTGCCGGCTACGATGGGCACCCTCCCGTTCGCCACCCGCACGACGGTCTCGACGACGACGCGGTCCTCGGCTTCGCTCATCGCCGGGGTCTCGCCGGTGGTCCCGCAGGGGACGAGCCCGCTCACCCCGTGCTGTATCTGGAACTCGACCATCCCCTCCAGCGCCTCGACGTCTACCTCGCCGTTCCTGAAAGGCGTGACGAGGGCCGTGAAA
>DATACV010000368.1:0-1662 GCA_036258875.1 Rubrobacteraceae bacterium | reverse complement strand
GAGGCGCGGCGCACCGTACCAGTGGCCGGTGATCTGGGGGAGCCCCTGCTGGGCATGCCCGAGGACGCCTTGACAGGCTGGCGCGCGAGGTGGACGTCGTGATCCACGCCGGGGCCAGGGTGAACCTGGTCTACCCGTACGCTGCCCTCAAGGGAGCCAACGTAGACGGCACCCGCGAGGTCCTGCGCCTGACCTGCCTGCACGAGGCCAAGACGTTGCACCACGTCTCCACCAACGGCATCTTCCCGGCCGGCGAGCACCTCTGCGAGGAGGATGTTGACCTCGACGCCCTGGCCGATGCCCGCGAAGACGGCTACGGCCAGTCCAAGTGGGTAGCCGAGAAGCTGGTCTGGCAGGCCGCCGAACGGGACCTGCCGGTCCGCGTGTACCGCCCCGGAAACGTCTCGGGCCACAGCGTCACCGGGGCCTCCAACCCCCGGGATTTTCTCGGCGCGCTGATCGCCGAATCGCTGCGGCTCGGGTGCGCGCCCGAGATCGAGGGGTGGCGCATGGAGATGACCCCCGTGGACTTCGTGACCGGGGCCATCTGCCACCTCGCCTCCGAACCGGATGCGCCGGAACAGGTGTTTCACCTTGCCAACCCGGATCCGGTAGCGGCGACCGAGGTCTTCGCCCAGCTCGAAGACATGGGCTACGATATCGAGCGTCTCCCTTACCCCGAATGGTTGGAAGCGCAACGCGAGGCGCCGCACCGGGAGGCGGACGACATCATCGGCTCCGTCCTGCGCGGAGCGACGCCCGAGGCACGCGAGATCCGGGACGACAATACCTACGACGACCGCAACACGCGGCGGGCTCTGGAGGGCAGCGGCCTGCGGCGGCCGGAGATCGACGCAGATCTCCTCGAGAACTACGCGCGATACTTCGCGGAGCAGGGCTGGATCGAAGCTCCTCCCGCGCTCTCCGGCGGGCGCCGCACCTCGACGTGAACGGCGAGCACTTGCGGGACAAGGTCGCGGTGGTGACCGGAGCCTCCAGCGGCATCGGCGCGGCCGTCGCCGGAGCGCTGGCGAGCGAAGGCGCGCACGTGGCCCTCGCTGCGCGCCGCAAAGACGCCCTCCTCGAGGTGCAGGCCGGTCTCGACCACCGCGGCGGAGGCGAAGCGAAGAGCCTCGTCGTCCCGACCGACGTAACCGACAGAGAGCAAACAAAAGAGCTGGTCTCTCGCACGGAAGAAGAGCTAGGCCCCATCGACGTCCTCGTCAACTGCGCTGGGGTCATGTACTTCACCATGATGAAGAACCTGCGGGAGGATGACTGGGAGCGGACCGTGGACGTGAACTGCAAGGGCGCGCTCAACTGCGTGGGCGCGGTTCTGGGAGGTATGCTCTCCCGGGGGCGGGGACACATCGTCACCGTCTCCTCGGACGCCGGTCGGAAGGTGTTCCCAGGATTGGCAGTCTATTCAGCGAGCAAGTTTTTCGTCGAGGCGCTTTCACAGGGGCTCAGGCTCGAGACGGCGGGGACCGGGCTCAGAGTGACGACCGTCCAGCCGGGCAACGTGGACACCGACCTTCCGGGTTTGAGCGACGACCGGGAGGCGCTGGAACTCTACGGAGCGCCCAGTGGAGCGCGCGTTCTTGACCCCGAGGACGTGGCGGCTTCGGTCGTTCACGCGCTCGTACAGCCGGATCACGTGGC
>DATACV010000367.1:0-4776 GCA_036258875.1 Rubrobacteraceae bacterium | reverse complement strand
AACCGTCCCTACACATGCCGCTTTACGAGAAGATGCTGCCCAGGAAGAGGTGTTTGACGAGCGCCTGGCGTCCTCGCACGCCTACCTTGTCGAAGATATTGGAGAGATGATCCTGGACCGTGTATTCGGAGATGTACAGGGTAGCGGCTATCTTCCTGTTGGAGAGGCCGCGTACCACTAGGTCCACGATCTCCCGCTCCCGACTGGTAAGGCCGTAGGCGGCCGTGTGCAGCCAGCCCACCTCCCTGGGGCCCGCCGGTTCGATGACGACGACTATCTCGCCCGGGTGTCCGCGCGGCTCGGTCAGGTCCGCCTGGAGCCTCAGCCAGCGACCCGTACGCGCCCGGACGTGGAGCCGCGGAACACCGTTCAGGTCCCTGTCGGTCCCAGGTTTCAGCGCGCGCCGCAGCGATCCCACCACCGCGTAGACTGCCGCCGGTAGGCCGTGGCCTTCGTGCCATCCTGGATCCAGGTCTCCGATCTCCCGCAGCCAGCGCCCGGCGGCCCTGGTGTGTTGAACCACCCTTCCGCGGTGGTCGAGGGTCAGGACACCGGAGACATCGTCGCCCTCCGCTTCCGGCGAGCTCTGGGCGCGCAGCGCCGCCGCCTTGAGGCCCGCGCCCATGTGCGGGGCGATCCGCTCGACGAACGCGACCTCGCGCCCGTCGAAGTCGGGTCGGCCGCTCTCCCTGGAGAGCTCGGCGCCACCCCAGGGAGCATACCCAACGGTAAAGGCGCTCCTGAGCTCGTAGCCGAACCCGTTCGGGGCAAGGACCTCGCGGTACCGCAGGGCGCGATCTAGCCTTCCGCCGGTGCCCTCGGAGAGCAACGCTACCGGGCGCCGGCTCCGCACCATCCAGTCATAAGTGTTCACCTCGTCCTCGAACATGACGTTCTCGAGGAAGAAGCGCATCTCCCCCTCTCGCAGCCCCTCCGCCACCACGTCGGTGGGCAGCCCACTCATGGGGTCCGTGGTAAAGAGGCAGTGCCTCTCGAACGGCACGATGCGCCTCAGGACCTCGGACGCTTCGAGACGAAGCGTCGTCGTATCGAGCCCCGCGTAGCAGAGGCGCTTGATCTCGCCGAAGGCCCGCTCCGAAGCGGAGACAACCTCCATCACCCACCACACCCCTCGAATGAGCGAGCCGGACACGAAAAATCCCAGACCTCTGGGATAGACCTCCTCCGTGCCACTACCTACCTTTAGCTTAACAGGAAACGACTAGATGCAGGAGGAGGCATGGAAGCAAGCGATCGGCCCGCCACCCACATCGCGCCCGGAGAAGGCGGAGCGGTGTGGTTGCTCGGCGACCTGTACACGTTCAAGGCGGTGAGCGAGGATACGGAGGGTGCTTTCGCGCTCTGGGAGACGACGTCTCCCCCGGGAGGCGGACCACCGCCCCACCTGCACCGCCAGGAGGACGAGACCTTCTACGTTCTCGAGGGCGAGATGGAATTCTGGGCCGGCGGCGACACCATCAGGGCCGGCGCCGGATCCTTCGTCCACATCCCCAGGGGAACCTTGCATACCTTCAAGAACGTGGGCACGACGCCGGCCAGGTTCCTGGGGACGGTGATGCCGGGCGGATTCGAGAAGTTCTTCCTCGAGGTCGGCGAGCCGGCCACGGACGGCTCTTCGCCTCCGGAAGGCCCGCCTGACGTCGAGAGGCTCGTGGCCACGGCCGCGAAATACAACTGCGAGATACCACCGCCGCCGGAAGGGTAGCCGGCCACCGGGAAGCCGCTCTCACCGGGAGCGCAGCTCTGACGCGTTGGCGAGACACGTTCCCGCCCCCGTCCCTCAAAGCCTTATCCCGCGCAGGGCGCGATCCCTTCGTGGACCGCTCTAACCGGGCAACTCCGCCCTGTCCCCCACCTCGACGCCGTTCTCCTCGAAGAATCCTTTGTTGACCTCGAGGGCGTACCTGGCGGGTTCGGCTGAGACGTAGTGGGGCTCCTCTTCGTCGAGGGGCTTCATGTCCTGGAGGTCGACGATGCGCCCCTCGGAGTCCATGTAGGCGATCGAGAGCGGTATGAGGGTGTTCTTCATCCAGAACGAGCGCACCTCCTCCTCCGGGAAGACGAAGAGCATCCCCCGGTCTTCGGCGAGGGCCGTGCGGTTCATGAGGCCCGTGGCCTGCTCGTCGGGGGAATCGGCGATCTCCACGCGCACCTCGACCTCCTCGCCGCCCGAGTCGATGGTAACGGTGCGGAGGTCGGGGGCGTTCGGGGCGCCGGCCGAGTCGCCGCCGGACCTCCCGGCATCCGCGCCGGACGTTCCGCCGCAGCCGGCGAGGAGCAGCAGAGCGAGGGCTATGGCCAGCGCCCTCATCTGAGGACGAACTCTACCCGTTTGTTCTGGCGGCCCTTGCTCTTGTGGCCTGTTATCTCCATCTGTCCGACCTCGCCGGTGTTGGCCACGTGGGTGCCGCCGTCGGCCTGGGTGTCGAGGCCTTCGATCTCCACTATGCGGATCACCCTCACCCGCTCCGGCACCAGGTTGACCTGAGTGCGGATGAGGTCCGGGTTCTTCAGCGCCTCCTCGCGCGGAAGCCCGTAGACCCTCACCGGCCGCTCCGACGCGAGCGCCTCGTTCGTGAGCCGTTCTATCTCGCCGACGACGTCCGTTGTCCACTCGCCGGGGAAGGAGAAGTCCATCCTCGCGCGGTCGGCGCGCATCTGGCCCCCCGTCACCTTGGCCTCGAAGTTACGCCAGATCACGCCCGAGAGGACGTGCAGGGCGGTGTGGTGGCGCATGTGGCCGTAACGCCGCTCCCAGTCGAGCTCCCCCTTTAGCTCCCGCACGGTCTCGGGGATGGGGTTGTCCAGGACGTGGACCACCTCGCCCCCCTCGCGCCGGGCGTCAACGACGGACGCGCGGACCGGGCCCACGCCCAGCGCGCCCTTGTCCGGCGGCTGCCCCCCGCCCCCGGGGTAGAAGGCGGTACGGTTCAGGATCACCTCCCGCCCCGAGAGCTCGACGATCCGGGCTTCGAACTCCCGGAGGTAGGAATCCTCGAGGAACAACTCTTCGGTCATAGCGGAAGCGTACCGCGCTCGCGGCCTGAGAAGGTTACTACCTCGCGGTAGCCGACGTCGCGGACGAGGGGGAGGCTCTTTTCGTAGCCCATCCCGACCTCGCCCGGCGCGTGGGCGTCGGAGGAGAGGATTATGGGGACGCTGCGGCGGTGGAACATCTCCAGGAGCTCCCTGGAGGGGTAGATCTCCCCCACCGGCTTGCGCAGCCCCGCAGCGTTCACGTCCACGACGATGCCGGACTCGGCGACGGCGTCGGCGGTCTCCTCCAGCATCTCCGTGATGTCCCTGTCGGGGAAGCGGCGGAAGATCTTGATCAGGTCAGGGTGACCGAGGACCTCGAAGCGCCCCGAGAGGACCGCCTCGCGCACGTTCGCGTAGTACGCCTCGTAGAGGTCGTAGGTGTCCCACCTCTCGTAGATCTCCTGGTCGGTGGCGCGGTCCACCTCCTCGCCGTCCACCCGGTGCACGCTGCCGATGACGTAGTCGTAGGGGAGTGCGTTCGAGTAGTGGTCCATCCGCTCCTCCCTGCCGGGGACGAAGTCTATCTCGATCCCGAGGCGCAGCTCGACGTCCGTCTGCTCGCGGGCCTCCTGGAAGGCCGCCAGGTCTATCTCGTCCAGGTAGCGGTCGTGCTCCGTGATGCCCATCTGGAGGATGCCCTTCCCTTTAGCCACCTCACAGTAGGCCAGTATGTTCTCGACCGTCATCGGCCTGTCGCCGTGGGCGACGACGTGCAGGTGGTAGTCGATCAAGGGACCAGGGGTCTCCTTCGTGGGGTAAACCTTCAGCTTTTTCTATCTTATAGGATAGCGAGCCGTATTTATGGGTACGATACGCGCTATGGCCGCGGCGACGCACAACGGGGGGAGCAGGGTAAGGCAGATCGCCTACGGCGTGACGGCGGCGCTGACCGCCGCGGTAGTCGCCGTGGAGCTCCTGCACGCGCCCGTCCTGCTCATCTTCGCGCTGACCTCGCTCGCCCTCATAGGCCTCGCCTGGGTCCTCGGGCAGGCCACCGAGAGCCTCGGGACCCACGCCGGGCCGCGCATCGGCGGCATCCTCAACGCCACCTTCGGCAACGCCGCCGAGCTCATCATCACCATCTTCGCCCTCTCCGCGGGCCTGACGACGGTGGTGAAGGCCTCGATCATCGGCTCGATCATCGGGAACGTCCTCTTCGTGCTGGGGGCGAGCCTCCTGCTCGGCGGCCTCAAGAACGGCACCCAGACCTTCTCGGCGACCATCGCCGGGGTGAACGCCTCCATGCTGACCATCGTCGCCGTCGCGCTGGCGCTGCCGACGATCTTCGCGGCGACCACACCCGGTCCCAACCCGACCACTTTGAGCGTCGAGGTCGCGGTGGTTATGTTCGTCATCTACATCCTCTACCTGGTGTTCATCTTCCGCAGTCCGGAGGGCGCGGTCGCCGGCGGCGTGGAGCACGAGCCGCAGTTCGGGAGGGTCGCGTCGCTGGTGGTGCTCCTCGTGGCGACCCTCGCGGTCGCCTACACCTCCGAGGCGTTCGTCGGGGCCATCGAACCGATGACCGAGGAGCTCGGGCTCTCCGAGCTGTTCGTCGGCGTCATAATCGTCCCTGTGGTCGGCAACATCGCCGAGCACATCGTAGGCGTCCAGATCGCCTACAAGAACCAGATGGACTTCTCGATGGGCATCTCGCTGGGCTCCTCGATACAGGTGGCCCTCCTAGTGACCCCGATCCTGGTCTTCCTCGGCCCC
>DATACV010000366.1:0-9411 GCA_036258875.1 Rubrobacteraceae bacterium | reverse complement strand
GCTGCGCGAGGTCGAGGATCCTGTCCTCCTCGACGCCGACGCCGTCACCAACCTCGCCGGTAGCGACGCGCTAGCCAGGAGAGGCGGCCCGACCGTGATCACGCCGCACGCCGGGGAGCTCGGCCGCCTGCTGGGGAGGGGGGCGAGGGAGGTCGACGCCCGCCGGCTGCGCGCCGCGCGGGAGGCCGCCGAGACGCACGGCTGCTGCGTGCTGCTCAAGGGCTCGGACACGCTGGTCGCCCGCGGCGCGAGCGTCGCCGTCAACTCGACGGGAAACGTAGCGCTGGCGACCGCCGGGACGGGGGACATATTGTCTGGCGTGATCGGGGCGCTGCTCTCGCGCGGCATGGACGCCTACGAGGCGGCCAGGGCCGGCGCGTGGGTGCACGGGCGGGCCGCGGAGCTCTGGCTCGAGGAGACCGGCTGGCCCGCGGAGAGCATGATCGCGACCGACCTGCTGGAATACCTGCCTGAAGCCGTGGGCGAGCTGCTGTGAGCCGTCCTTGACTTTCAGGCTGCTCTTCGTGGGCGACGTCGTGGGGAGCGCCGGATGCTCGGCGGTCCTCGACCTGGTGCCGAAGCTGCGCGAGGAGCTCGGGCTCGACGCCGTAGTCGCCAACGCGGAGAACTCCGCCCCCGGCGGGCGTGGCATCACCAAGGAGAGCGGCTCCGCCCTCCTCTCGGTGGCGGACTTCCTCACCCTGGGGAACCACGCCTTCGACGCCGAGGGGCACGAGGAGTTCCTCGAGCGCGAGGCGAGGGTGGTCCGCCCCGCGAACTTCGGCGAGAGCCTGCCGGGCCGGGGCTGGGGCCTCTTCGAGGCGGCCGGCGTCACCGTCGGGGTCACGAACGTGCTGGGCCGGATCTTCGTCGACCGGACCTCGATCTCGCCCTTCGAGGCCGCGGACCGGGCAGTCTCGGAGCTGGAGACGCTTGGCGCCGACCTCGTGCTGGTGGACGCCCACGCCGAGGCAACGAGCGAGAAGCAGGCGCTGGGGCATCACCTGGCGGGGAGGGCGCAGGCGGTGCTCGGGACCCACACCCACGTCCCTACCGCCGACGCCTCTATACTCCCCGGCGGGACCGCCTACGCTACCGACGTGGGCATGACCGGCTGCGAGGAGAGCATCATAGGCTTCGACAGGGATATCTTCCTCGGCCTGTTCCTCGGGGAGCGGCGGTGGCTCCCGGTGGCGAGTCATGGCCCCGTCCTCTTCAACGCCGTGCTTCTGGACTTCGAGGACCGAAGAGCGACCGGCATCGAACCGGTCCGCAGGAAGTGGAAGCCAAGGTTTTGAGGCTTTGAGGGTAGGTAACCCGCTCCTCCAAGAATACCCCCAGAACCTAAGTACCTAAGAGCCTGAGAACCTGAGAACCTCTTCGCCAACTGCCCTGGGCGCCGCCGACCCGTTTACAATAACGGCCGTGCCAGGCGGAGGGGCGACCAGCAGGGGGTCTTCGTGAAACAGCAGGACATCCGGGAGTTGAGGGTGGGGGACATAATGCAGGCCGACTGGCCCACCCTCGGCCCCGACCATACCGTCGAGAACGCCATCAAGCTCTTCGCCGAGGCCGGGATATCGGGCGCCCCGGTAGTCGAGGGTAGGAGGCTCGTCGGGATCGTCACGGAGGGGGACCTGATCTTCCGGGACGCCGACATCAAGGCTCCTGGCTTCCTGGACATCCTCGGCGGCATCATCCCGCTGGGCAACTGGGACGAGTACCGCCAGGAGGCCCTGAAGAGCGCCGGGGTGACGGTAGCCGAGGTCATGACGAGGGAGGTCGCCACGGTCGAGCCGGACACCCCCCTCGCCGAGGCCGCGACCGTGATGGCCGAGAGGAGGGTCAAGCTCCTTCCCGTCACCGAAGATGGGACCTTGCACGGCGTCATCACCCGCATGGACATCCTGACGCTCCACGTCCTCAATCCCCGCCGGTAGGAACCGTTGGACGGCACGGCCTCAGGCGTCCGCACCCCGAGCCGGTCCTGGGCCGAGATAGACCTCGGCGCCGTCCGCCACAACGTCCGCGCCCTGATGCGCCGGGCCCCGGACGCACGCCTCATGGCCGTCGTGAAGGCCGACGCCTACGGCCACGGCGCGGTCCCGGTCTCTCGCGCCGCGCTCGAAGCCGGGGCGGACTCTCTAGCGGTCGTAACCGTCGAGGAGGGCGCCGAGCTCAGGCGCGCCGGGATCGTGGCCCCCATCCTCGTCTTCACCGACCTCCTGCCGGACAGGCTCGGGTTGGCCGAAGAATACGGGCTCATCGTCACGGCCCACTCGGTCGCGAGCGCGCGGCGCATCGCCGCGCGCCCCGGTCTCGAGGCGCACCTCAAGGTGAACACCGGGATGAACCGCTGGGGCGTCGAGCCTCACGAGGTGGGGGAGGCGCGCGCGATCCTGGGCTCCCGGCTCACCGGCGTCTACACCCACCTCGCCTCGGCGGACGGCGACGAGGGGGCGACCCTGAGCCAGCTCTCCACCTTCGACGCCGTCCTGGCCGCGCAGCCTTTCGGGGGGGCGCTGGTGCACGCCGCGAACTCGGCAGGCATCCTGTGGCACCCCAGGTCCCACTACGACTGCGTGCGGCCCGGCGTGGCCCTCTACGGGCTACATCCCGCGGGCGACAGGGGAGACGTGGCCGACGAGGGACTGCGGCCCGCGATGGCGCTCAAGAGCTACGTCGCCGCCGTGCGGCGGCTGGAGAGAGGCGATGGGGTATCCTACGGGTTGACCTTCAGGGCCAGGGCTCCGACGTTCGCCGCGACGGTGCCGGTCGGGTACGCCGAGGGGTACCGGCGGGCGCTCTCGGGGCGGGCCGAGGTCCTGATCCGGGGCGAGCGCAGGCCTCTGCTGGGGCGGGTCACTATGGACGCCTGCGTCTTCGGGGTGGACGGCTCGGTCGAGGTCGGAGACGAGGTCGTGCTGCTGGGCGGGCGGGGCGGCGAGCGCGTGACGGCCGAGGAGCTCGGCGCCAGGGCCGGCACGATAAACTACGAGGTAACGACCGGGGTGAACCCCCGGCGCGTCGAGAGGAGCTACGAGGATGTTCGAGGACCTTAATTGGAAGTACGCCGCCAGGCGCGCCGCGGTGGTCATCGCGATCTACCTTGGCCTGCTCTACATCTTGAGCATCGCCTTCCCGGAGACCAACTTCAGGCTCGATACGCGCGAGCAGATCATAAGCCTCCTCGTCAACGCCGTGTTCTTTTTCCTGATCTTCACCTTTGTCTACGCTTACATCGACCGTAGCCGCCGGCGGCGCCTGGCCGAGATGAGCCGTGGGAGCAAGGCGGCCAAGCCCTCCGCTACGGGTGAGGACGCGGAGTCTTCCGGCCAGCTCAAGGGTCGTCCCAACCCGAACACGAGCCGCAAGAAGGCCCGCCGGAAACGCTAGCTTCTTGGAACGGCTTGAGGCGCTCGGGCCGCCGCTCGACGTCGGCGGGCTCCTAGAGGCCGTACCGGAGCTCTCGCTCTCCAGGGGCGTCGAGCAGAGCCCGTACCATCACCTCGACACCTTCGAGCACACCCTCGAGGTCGTGCGGGGGGTGGAGCGCGAGCTGGAGAAGGCCAGGCTCGGTGCCCGCGTCCGCAGCGACCGCGCCGAGGGCCTCAGGCTGGCCGCCGTCCTCCACGACGTCGCGAAGCCCGTCACGCGCGGCGAGCTCGAGGAGAGGGTTCTCTTCGTCTCCCACGACTCTCTGGGCGCCAGGCTGGTCCGGGGGATATGCCGCCGTCTCGGGCTCTCCGCCTCCCTTACCGACGTCGCCGCGACGCTCACGGCGCTCCACCTGAAGATAGGCTTCATGGAGAGCGAGCACACGGACTACCCGCCCGGCAGGCTCGCGCGGGCCGCAGGCCCCTTCGGGGAGGAGCTCGCGGTCCTGAGCTGGGCCGATCGCCTCGCCGCCCAGGGCCCGCGCCTCAAGCCAGAGCACGTCGCGCGCCACGAGAGGCTCTGTACCAGGTTCCTGAGCACGAGCCGCGCCCTCGGTCCTCACCCCGACCCCGACTACGAAGGGCTCGTAGGGGAGGTGTCGCGCGACGGTAGCGCCGAGCCCGCGGACGTCGGCTACGCCGCGAGCCGGCTCCGGCTGCTGGCGGCCCGCCGGCCGGGCGCGAAGAGGCCCTTCGGAGGGGCCGCGAGGCTGCTCTAGGGCCGGCATCCTGGTAGAATCGCGGCCACTGGCAAACCGGCTCTACGCAGGCCGGGGGAGGCGAGGTCATGGGCATAAAACGGGCGAAGAGGGACCGTTGGATCCTGGGTGTCTGCGGTGGGGTGGCCCACACCTACGGGTGGAGCTCCAACATGGTGCGGCTCGCGACGGCGGTGATCGCCGTGATCATCCCCGGACCCAGCACACTACTGGCCTTCGTGGTCTACCTGCTGCTCGGCGCTATCCTGCCTGAGACCGAGGAGTTCTAGGGCTTGGACTTCGCGGAGGCCCAGAAGGAGGCCCTGGGCTGCACCAGGTGCGGCCTCTGCCACTCGAGGACGCAGGTAGTCTTCGGCGAGGGTCCCCTCAACGCAGAGCTCTTCGTCGTGGGGGAAGCCCCCGGCTACAACGAGGACAAGGAGGGCAAGCCCTTCCGCGGGGCCTCAGGGATGCTCCTCGATCGCCTCCTCTCCTCGACGGGGCTCGACCGCGCGCGGGTCTACCTGACCACCCTCAACAAGTGCCGCCCGCCAGGTTCGCCGCCCCGGTCGCCGAAGCCCTCCGAGGTGAGCGCCTGCCGGCCCTACCTGGTGGCCCAGCTCGCCGCGGTGGACCCCAGGGTCGTGGTCGCGATGGGGGACCTCGCGAGCCGGGTCCTCACTGGCAGGAAGGAGGCCGTCTCGCGCATACGCGGTAGGGCCATCCCTCTGGACGGGCGCTACGTCTTCCCGACGATCTCCCTCCCGCTCGCGCTCTACACCCCGGCTGACCGGGCGCTCCTGATCTCGGACTTCTCCCGCCTGCCGGAGCTCCTGGAGGCCGAGCGCCCCTCGACCTACGAGACCCTGAACGTCCCCCGCGCCCCCGCCGAGCGCGAACCTTTGCAGCCCGGCCTCTGGTAGAGGCGGGTAGCCGGTGGAGCTCGAAGGGCTGGACGAGACCGCGCTCGAGGCCCTGGCCGCGAGGCTGGCCTCTCGTCTCGAGCCCGGGGACGTCGTCGTGCTCGCCGGCGAGGTCGGCGCCGGGAAGACCACCTTCGTGCGGGCCGCGGCCCGCTCTCTAGGCGTCGAGGGGAGGGTGACGAGCCCGACGTACCAGATCGCTCGCGGCTACGAGGGCGTTCGGGCGGGGGGGCGGCCGGTAGCGGTAAACCACCTCGACCTCTACCGCCTCGAGGGGCTCGAAGACCGGGACGCGCTCGAGATCGACGACTACCTCGACCCCGGCGCCATCACCTTCGTCGAGTGGGCCGACCCCGCCCTCGGCCTCATAGAGGATCCCACCGTCGTCCGTATCTCCCACCAGACGCCGACCACGCGCCGGGTGAGCGTGGCCGGTCCCGCCGCGGAGCGTCTCGGCGGGTGCTGATCCTGGCCCTCGACGCCTCGACCCCCACGGTCGCCGTCGCCGTTGCCAGGGCGGAGGGGGACGCTGCCCGCGAGGTGCTGGCCGAGATCTCCGTCTCCTCCCGCGGCGCCTCGGAGACCCTGCTCGCCGCCGTAGACGCCGCGCTGGACCTCGCCGGAGAGGATCTCGCCAGCGTCGAGCGCGTGCTCGCGGGCGTGGGGCCCGGCACCTTCACCGGCATCCGCATCGCCGCAGCCACTGCCCGGTCGCTCGCCCTGGCGACGGGCGCACTCCTCTCGAAGAACTCGACTCTGGCGGCCCTCGCGGCCCCCGCGCTCTCGGGCGGACATCGGGACGTGCTGGCCGTGCTCGACGCGAAGCGCGGCCAGGTCTTCGCCCAGCGGTTCTCGGACGCCGGCCCCGCGACCGGCATCCTCTGTGAGAGACCCGAAGTGTTGTCCGCGGCGGGGGCGCCGCTGCTCGTGGGCGACGGCGCCGTGCGCTACGGGGACGCGCTCTCCCGTCTGGGGGAGATCCCGCCCGACGGCTCGCCGCTGCACCGGGTTACGGCGGCGGGGCACGTCCTCTCCGCCGACCTCGCCCCGGTGGACCACGAAGAGGTAGTCCCCATCTACGTGCGCGAGCCCGACGCCGAGGTCAGGCGGGACCTCAACCCCTGGAGCCGCCCGTGAGGGAGCCCGCCTCGAAGCCGCTTCTCCGGCCGATGGACGTCTCGGACCTGGCGTCCGCCATAGAGCTGGACACGCTCTGTCTGCCCCGGCCGTGGAGCGAGACGGTGTGGCGTGAGGAGCTCGAGAGCCCTTTCGGGCTCTACCTGGTCCTCGAGGAGGCGGGAACGTTTATCGCCCAGATCGGGGTCCGGTACATCGCCGAGGAGCTGCACGTCACGACGCTCGCCGTCCGCCCGGAGCGCCGCCGTCGGGGCTACGCCAGCGCCCTCCTCGAGTCGGCGCTCGGCGCGTTCCCCGAAGCGAGGCTCGTCCACCTCGAGGTGCGCCCGAGCAACGAGCCCGCGATCTCCCTCTACGAGGCCTGGGGCTTCGTCGTGACGGGCCGCCGTCGCCGCTACTACGGCGACGAGGACGCGCTGCTCATGACCCTGGATCTCGGGTCTCGCCGCTAGACCCCCGGCGCCTCTCGCGCTGCTCGCGGCGACGCCTCAGCCCCTCCGGGGGCTCGAAGGGTCTCAGTAGCAAGAGGGCCGGGATCGCGCAGGCCAGGAAAGAGACGAAGAGACCGGCGGCGATCAGGGGCTCGACGGGACCCCGGATCACGTAGATCAGGAATATCGCCAGCACGACCAGCGCTATAAAGGCGAAGAGCAGCGAGAAGGCACGCATGACGTCCAGTATAGCCTTCAGCCGTCAGCTATCAGCGGTCAGCAAGGGTTGGGGGTAGCGGCTATGGTGACCGGCGTTAACGGGGACGTTGCGAGATACAATAGCAGCTGAGTTGACCGATCCCGAAGTAAAGCTGAAGGCTGACCGCTGATAACTGATCGCTAAGAGATGATCCTCGCTATCGAGACGTCCTGCGACGACACCTGCGCCGCCGTCGTCGAGCCCGACGGGCGGCGTGCTCTCTCGAACGTCGTCCACACCCAGACCGAGCACGGCCGCTACGGTGGCGTCGTGCCCGAGGTAGCCTCCCGCGCGCACCTGGAAAGGATAGACGGCGTGATCGAACACTCCCTCTCGGACGCCGACATCGGCCTGGGAGAGGTGGACCGCGTCGCCGTCACAGTCAGGCCGGGTCTCATCGGGGCGCTCCTCGTCGGGGTAGCCGCGGCCAAGGGTGTCGCCTACGCGCGCTCGCTCCCGCTCGTCCCCGTGAACCACCTCGAGGGCCACGTCGCCGCCGCCTACCTCGCGGAGCCAGCCCTCGAGCCGCCTTTCGTGGCCCTGATCGCCTCGGGCGGCCACACCGCCCTCTACTCCGTGAATAGGGAGCACCACATGCGCCTCCTCGGGGAGACCCTCGACGACGCCGCCGGCGAGGCCCTCGACAAGGGCGCCCGCATGCTGGGCCTGGGCTTCCCCGGTGGACCCGCCCTGCAAAAGGCAGCGCGCGACGGCGACAGGTGCCGCTACGGATTCCCCGTAGCCCTGAAGGGGAG
Source organism: Rubrobacteraceae bacterium (assembly GCA_036258875.1). Lineage (GTDB taxonomy): Bacteria > Actinomycetota > Rubrobacteria > Rubrobacterales > Rubrobacteraceae > JALYGY01. The sequence goes on along the minus strand of DATACV010000366.1, from coordinate 1,771 downwards.
AGACAACCTGGACTTCAGCTTCTCCGGCCTCAAGACGAGCCTGCTCTACAGGCTCAAGGAACTCGGCGAGGAGAGGACCCGCGAGGAGCTGCCGCACCTCGCCGCGAGCTACGAGGCGGCCGTCGTCGAGGCGCTCGTCCGCAAGCTGGTGCGCGCCGCCGACCTGCACGAGGCGCCGGCTCTGGTCGTCGCCGGGGGGGTCGCGGCCAACTCCCTGTTGCGCAGGACCCTGGAGGGCGAATCCGCGAGGCTCGGCACGAAGCTCGTCATACCGCCCCCGGAGCTCTGCACGGACAACGCAGCCATGATAGGCGCAGCCGCCCCCCACACGCCCGCCGTCGCCTACCCTCACTACCTGGCCCTGAACGCTCGGAGCGTCTGATCTGCGCAAGCGCGCAGCCCTTGCGCAACTCGTCTTGACGCCCGCCAGCCCATCTGTGAGAGTGGGGCCCGGCCGTATAAGGTTTTCGTGAGGAGCGGGAGAACGCTTGACGGATTTCGGATGGACGAGGCTCGCCTACCTGCTGGCTGTCCTCTCCGTCCTGGCAGCCCTCGCCCGGCAGGGAAGCCCGAGCGCCGAGCCCAGGCCCCTGGCCTCGGAGCCCCCGGATACGCGACCCGCGCACGGGATCTCCGCCCCCGCGAGCGGGCCACACGAACACGAACACGAGGGTGTCGCCCCGCGGGTGGGCGCGGCGTCGCGCGAGAACCCGGCGGCCCCGCCCTTCGCGAGGCACCTGAAGAGGGCGATTGCCGCCCCCCCGAGCGCCTCCCCCGCCGCCGGCCGGGCGGTCTTCTACCGTCCGCCTCCGGAGCGCCTGACACCGGCAGCTCCGGAGCCTGGGTCAGGCGAAAGGCAGGGTCCCGGCCCGGTCTGCGGCGACCTCGGGAGGTTCCCGAGCGGCAACAGGCTGGTCTTCCCGCTTTCCATGCAGCACGCGAACTCCTTCGAGGACACGTGGGGGGCGCCCAGGCCGCAGGGCGGCCACGAGGGTACCGACCTCATGGTCCCGACCGGCACGCCCGAGTACGCGATCACCGACGGCACCATCGTGCCCGTGATCGGGTCCAACGGCAACGGCTGGAACTCTCTGGGCGGCTACGCGGTGATGCTGAGGGCCGCCTACTCCGCGGGGCCCGTGAGGGAGGGGGACCTCTTCTACTACGCGCACCTCGAGCGGGAGAGCGCCCTGCCGCTCGGGGCGACGGTCCGGGCCGGGCAGCTGGTCGGGTACGCCGGCGATACGGGCCAGGGGCCAGAGGTGACGCGCGGTCTCTTCCCGCCGCACCTGCACTTCGGGTGGTACGACGCGACGGGCACGAGGAGCTACTTGCCCTCCGGTGCCATGAACCCCTACCCGCTCCTCGAGTGGCTGAGGGTTGGCGGTGGCGTCCTCGGCGGTGGGACGGACGCCCGCTACTGCGAGGTCCTCCGGAGCGGGGCCCCCACCCCCTCCACGGGCAGGGATCGCTGGCCAGCCGCAAGGGACCCCGGCGCGAGACCCGACCTGGACACCGGCTCCCGGAGGCCGGCTCCCAGCCCGGCCGTCGAGACGACCCGCCCACCCGTTCGCCAGGCCGCCCGAGCCGAGAAGGCCGCGCCCGCGAAGCCCGCCCCCGACCGGCGACAGGGTGCCTCCAGACCACCAGCCTCCGGTCCCGCGGGCACGGGCGAGCCCGGCGAGCCGGAACCCCGCGCCGAGCCGCCCCCCCGCGACCGAGCCCCCGAGACCAGCCGGCCCGCTACCGGACAGAGCCCGAAAGACGGGGC
>DATACV010000365.1:0-2048 GCA_036258875.1 Rubrobacteraceae bacterium | reverse complement strand
TACCTGTTCCAGTTCGTCTTCTTCGTCGGGGCGCTCTTCTACCTGCAGTGGCGGCTGGCGCTGGTGTCGCTCTTCGTCGTCCCGCTGTTCTTGCTCTTGGCCCGGTATTTCTCGGGGAAGATCAGGGGAGCGACCCGCGAGGAGAGGCGCCGCATGGGCTCGATAAGCGCGGTCGCGGAGGAAAGCCTATCCAACGCCGCGCTGGTGCAGGCCTACAACCGGCAGGAGGACGAGGTCGCCCGCTTTCGACGGGAGAACGAGGGGAGCTTCGTTGCCGATATGGCCGCCACCCGTCTCGACGCCCTGTTCACCCCCTTAGTGAACGTCATCCAGGTGGTGGGCATCGGCGTGGTGGTAGTCGCGGGGACCTGGGAGCTGTCCCAAGGCCGCCTCACCATCGGCGGATTGCTCGTCTTCCTGGTTTATCTGAGCCAGCTCTACAATCCGATCAGGGGCCTAAGCGAGGTGCTCAACACGCTCTACGAGGCAACGGCCGGGGCCGAAAGGGTCATGGAAGTTTTCGACCAGAAGCCTACGGTGAAAGAACAGGATGACGCCATCGCATTGGACCGCGCTCGGGGCCACGTGGAGTTTGACTCGGTGCGTTTTAGCTATCCGGGCAAAAAGCGCGAGGCGCTTTCGGACGTGACCTTCGAGGTCGGCCCCGGCGAGGTGCTCGCGCTCGTCGGTCCCAGCGGTTCGGGGAAATCAACGATCGCCAAGCTGCTCTTGCGCTTCTACGACCCCCACGCCGGCGCAGTCCGGCTCGACGGCTACGACCTCCGCGAGTTGACCCTCCGCTCGCTGCGCGAGAACGTGGCGATGTTGCTGCAGGAGACCCTCGTCTTCGACGGAACCGTGCGCGAGAACATCGCATATGGGAAGCCCGAAGCGAGCGAGGAAGAGATCGTCGCCGCTGCCAAGGCCGCCGACGCTCACGGGTTCGTAGAGGCGCTGCCCGAAGGGTACGACACGATGGTGGGGCAGAAGGGAAGGCTCCTCTCCGAAGGGCAGAGGCAGCGCGTGGCCATAGCGCGCGCCATGATCCGGGATGCGCCCGTCCTGATCCTCGACGAGCCGACCGCAGGCCTCGATGCGAGGTCGAGCGAGAACGTGATGGTCCCGTTGCGCCGCCTGATGGAGGGACGCACCACCATCGTTATCTCGCACAACCTCCTGACGGTCCGCGACGCAACCTGGATCGTCGTGCTGGAAGACGGGCGTATCACCGAGCGCGGCACGCACCGTGACCTCCTGCAGAAGAACGGCAGTTACGCTCGCCTCTATCACCTGCACCGAACCGATGAGGGCGCAGCCCGAAAGGCGTGACGGGTCTCGAAGGCGCGCGCCTCTACTGGTGGGGCAACACCCAGAGCCGCGTGCGAGTCTCACACTCCGCAAGCAGGTTCCCGCAAGGTCTTCAGGGCCGACGGAGCCGTATAAACTCATCTTACGGCAACGACCGTGAGCGTGGGCGCGTTTGTGGCTGGTGGACTGAACCCTCTGCCGTTCATCAAGCTGCCCACGGAAGACTCTACGCAGTAGGAGACAGCGGCTGCTCGGCCATCCGGCTTCTCGGGGTCGGTCTCCGGGGTCAGTGGGGCGCAGACCCCGCGAGCAGGTGCAGGAGGTGCCAGAACAGCAGTGCCGACGCGGCGAAGGCGACCACTACCTGGATGCGCCCCTCCGTCGCGAGGCCCCTCATCGCAAGCGCCCCGAGCCCTACCACGATGCCGACCTCCGCGACCGTGCAGGCGAGGTCCAGGATCCCTACCCTCTCGGTCTCTCCCGCGTGCGGGCCGAGCGGTATCCCGGTCGTGCGCGTAACCAGCCAGAGGATCGCGACGGCCAGGTTGCAGGCCACGCCGACAAGCAGAACCGGCCGGGCGGGCCGGCGCACGACGATTGCGGCGTACGTCACCTGGAAGACGGCGCATACCAGAAAGAACGTCCCGTAGCCCCACCACTCCTCGAAGTGCTCCGGCGTTACGAGAAGGTGGATCAGCGCCGCGAGCAGCGAGAGGGCGGCCGCCGCGTACAGAACCGGC
>DATACV010000364.1:0-2503 GCA_036258875.1 Rubrobacteraceae bacterium | reverse complement strand
AGGTCCATCCCGTCGACCTTCTCGTTCTCTATCCCGTAGGCGTCGAACTTGGCGGCGAGGTCCGTCATCGCGGTGGTTCGCTCCACGCTCGTGCCCATCCCGTACTGATTGTTCTCCACGATGAAGAGGCAAGGGCACATGCCGTCCTTGCCCCACAATCCGGCGAGGTTCGCGGCCTCGTGGAAGGCGCCGTTGGAGATCGCGCCGTCCCCGAGGTAGAGCTGCGTTATGTTGTCGGTCTCCTGGTAGCGCTGCGCGTAGGCGAAGCCGACGCCCAAGGGTATGTGGCCGCCCACGATGCCGTAGCCGCCCATCAGGCCCCGCTCGACGTCGAAGAGGTGCATCGAGCCGCCCTTGCCCTTGACTATCCCCGCGCCCCTGCCGTAGAGCTCGGCCATGACGTTCTTGGGGTCCGAGCCCAGAAGGAGCGCGTGGGCGTGGTCGCGGTAGGCGGTTATTACCTTGTCGCCCTCCTTGAAGGCCTGCAGGAAGCCGGTGGCTACCGCCTCCTGGCCGATGTAGACGTGGAGGTAGCCCCCGATCTTGCCCTGCCTGAAGCCCCTCCCGCACGCCTCCTCGAACGCCCGGATCACCACCATCTCGCGGTAGAGGTCCACGAGACGATCCGTGCCCGTGGCTACCGCGCCCTCGTTACGGGCCTCTTGCGCTTCCCCGTTTTCCGGGTGCCCGTTCTCTGCCGACATAGACGGCCCCTTCCCACCTCGCGGTACAACCCTGCGAACGACGAACAGAATAGCACTCTTCGCCGTCTCGTACGCATATTTTATTGCCGCTTTGGCCCAGATGTATGCACGGTTGCTAGGCTTCTTCTCCATCCAGCTTCTCCAGCCACTTGCGGACCTGCCCAAAAGCCCTCGCCCGGTGCGAGTCTTCGTGCTTTCTCTCGCCCATCTCGGCGTAGGTGAGACGCCCCCCGAGCGGCACGAAGATGGGGTCCCAGCCGAACCCCTCCTCCCCCCTCGGCTCCGCCGCGACCTCGCCCTCTACCACCCCCTCGAAGACGCGCACGTCGCCTGCGGCACCGGCCACCGCGACGGCGCAGACCGCGCGCGCGCCCCGGTCCCCGCCGCAGAGCATCCTCAGGATCCCCTCGTTGCCGACGCCCGCTACAAACCATTTGGTGAGCGCCCCCGGCAACCCGTTCCAGGCCCCGAGGACGATCCCGGAGTCCTCGACGAGCACAGGGTAGGATGGAGAGCCAAGAGCTTCGCGGGCGGCGCGGGCCTTGTGCGCGGCGACCTCGGCGAAGTCGAGGGACTGTACCTCGGGGACGTCGAGGGCGGCGCTCTCGAGCTCGACGCCGAGTATTCTCTGGGCCTCGCGGCGCTTACTCTCGTTGGTGGTGACGAAGACGGCCCTCACTGTGCGCGCCAGTCTACAACCCATGTGCCCTTTATGATACAGTCGCTGCCATGCAAGAGGTCCGGGTGGAGAGCCTCGACGGGCTGGAGGTGCGCGCCGGTGAGCTCAGGCTCTCGGCCAACGCCGGGCGCCTGCGCATCGTGTTCCCGAAGGAGGTCTGGGACCACGTCCTCACGAGCGCCGAGACCGCGGACGAGCCCGACGCCGCGGAGCTGGAGGAGCTCTACGATCTCAAAGACAGGCTCAGAACCCACGCCGAAGAGCAGGGCTTCGAGACGGCCCTCGAGGGGGTCGGGACCGGCGAGCCGGGGCTCGATTACGACCTGGTGCTCAGGCCCTCAGGGCTCCTCGCCGTGACCACCGGCTACCTCTTCGCGGCGGTGGTCGGGGCGGACCTCATGCCGAAGCTAAGGGCCCGCCTCGCGCAAGACACCTTCGTCGAGCAGGCGTACGCGATCGGGGCCGTGGCGACCGAGGATGCCCTCGCCGCGGGCGACGACAACCTCAAGGCGCTCTCGGTGCGGGGACGGCGTTGCTCCACCAGCCGCTTCGAGATGGCCCCGGAGCTCTGGCAGGTCCTCTCTGAGGAGCTGGGCTGGGAGAACGTCGAGACCTTCGTTACCGGTGGGGGTGTGTAGTTGCCGCTCGTAGACCTCGACCGCTTCGACTTCCTCTACTCCGAGCGGGTCAAGGGGATGAAGACCGCCGCCACGCGCGACCTCATGGCCACCCTCTCCAGGCCCGGCATCATCTCGCTCGCGGGGGGCTTCCCGGACACGCGGGCCTTCGGGGAGGAGGCTTTTCGCGAGATCTCAGGCAGCATAGCCGCCGATACCGCCCAGGCGCTGCAGTACGGCCCGACCTCGGGCCTGGAGCCCGTAAAGGACGTCATAGTCGAGGTGATGGCCGCCGAGGGGACGCCCGCGAGGCAGGAGGACGTCTTCGTCACCACCGGCGCCCAGCAGGGGCTCGACCTCATCGCCAAGGTCTTCCTCGACGAGGGTGACGCCATACTGTGCGAAGGCCCTACCTACGCCGGCGCTTTAAACGCCTTCGCCGCCTACAGGCCGCGCATCGCCCACGTCCCGATGGACCGGGCCGGCATGATCCCGGTAGCCGC
>DATACV010000363.1:0-12696 GCA_036258875.1 Rubrobacteraceae bacterium | reverse complement strand
AGTATCGAGGCGAGGATGGTCGAGGTTGCGGTGGTCGCCCCCTTGAGGACCGCCTCGAGGATGTCGTCTTTGACCCCGCGCTGCTCGGGTATGTCTATGTACCGCTCGGTGACCTGATGGCTTATGAGGTAGGCTATCCCGGCCGCCACCAGCGTGATCATCCGCTGCTGCGTCGCGTCGTCCACGTCTCACCTCACTCGTAGAAGAGCACTACGCTGCGATGGATACCCGCGCGCGGCGGCGCGGAAACGCCTCCGGAGGGTCACGCCCTCCGGGTTCGGCCGCTCCGGACGCGGGCTCTTCTCTACGCCACTTCGGCTCGAGTCAGGCCTGCTGCTCCTGCTCTCTGGCCTGCCGCTCGACCTCCTCCTGCTGGCCCAGCATCGGGCGCTCCTCTGGTACCTGGACGTCGGTGACCGTTATGTTCACCTCGGTCACCCTCAGGCCGGTCAGGTTCTCGACCCTGTTTATGACGTTGCGGCGCGCCGCGTCGGTGAGCTGCGGGACCGAGTAGCCGTACTCGACGGCCATCGTGAGGTCTATGGCCGCCTCCTCCTCGCCCACCTCGACGCTGACGCCGCGGGAGTAGTTCGGGGAGCCGCCGCCGGTCACCGAGCCGGTGACGCTCTGCAGGAAGCCGCCGACCGCCGCGGAGGTCCCGCCGCCCATCTGCACCTTCTCGACCTCCTGGGCCGCGACGCCGGCGATCTGGGATACCACCGAGTCGCTTATGGTCGTCCTGCCCTGCTCGCTCTGCAGGGGAGTCCCCCCGCCGCCCTGTCCGGTCCGCTCGCTCAAGATCTCTCCTCTCCTCGAAGGCTACGGCACATTCATGCGCAAAACCCCGCGTCCTTAAACCAGGAGACGTGGGCCGGGGAAGAGCCCGAGGGCGGCCCGCTTCCCGGATGATTCATCGCCGATTCATCGCCCTCTGGTAGACAGCGGGAGATACGGGTCCCCCACACACAACAGACGGGAGGGCAGCGAGATGAACGGCCGCAAGAGCATCCGCTTCACCGAGGAGATGAAGGGCTACGCCACGCTCGGAGTGAGCGACTACGAGCGTGGCGCCCGGGAGGGCCGCGACAGCGGCACCCGCCTGATGTTCCACCTCACCATCAAGGTGGGCGACCTCGATAGGTTCGCCTCGGACCCCAGACGCGAGGCGATTGCCGAGGGTTGGGTAGGCTGCGACGCTCTGGGCGGCAGGCTGCCGGTCGAGAAGGGCGTCTTCAACCTCTTCGTGGACGACGAAGACCCGGAGATCAAACGCATGCTATACCGGCTCTTCTTCCGGGACGGCGCCGGGCGCCCGCTCACGCTGAGCGGCCACAAGATAATAAGGGACGACCCGGGCGCCGACGTCTGGCCCGACACGACTACCCTCTACACGCGCGTGCTGCAAGGGCACGTGGAGGCCCCGGACGAGGCCGCCGCGCAGGTAGTCGCCTCGGGGATCGTCCACATCTCCCCCCTCGACTTCCTCAAGCAGCTCACCACGTTCCGCGCCGACGGGCCGTCCCTCGTCTCCCGCGCCGCGGCGCTCGGCCGGTTCGGCTCCCTCTTCGCGGGACAGCTCTGGCGGGTCTACGCGCGACGCGCGCTGCGCCGCGCCCGGGGGCGCACCAACCCCGTAAGGAGCGCCGGGCGCCGCCTCGAGGAGTCGAGGGCGCAGGCGCCGAGGAGGAGCGGCACGGGCTCGCGAAAGGACGGCTTCCTGGAGGAGGTAGTCCCCTTCCGGACCGCGGACGGGATGGAGTGCAACCTGATCCACGTCCGGGGTGGCGCGGCCCCGACCAGGGGGCCTGTCCTGCTCGTCCACGGGGCCGGCGTGCGCGCCGACATCTTCCGCTCGCCGGTGCGGACCACGCTCGTCGATACCCTCGTGAGGGAGGGTTACGACGTGTGGCTCGAGAACTGGCGCGCCAGCATAGATTTGCCGCCGAACTCGTGGACGCTGGACCAGGCCGCCGTCTACGACCACCCGAAGGCCGTCAAGACCGTCGTCGAGCAGACCGGGGCCGACGAGATCCAGGCCGTCATCCACTGCCAGGGCTCGACCAGCTTCATGATGTCCGCGGTCGCCGGGCTGGTGCCCGAGGTGAAGACGGTAGTGGCCAACGCCGTCACGTTGCACCCGGTAGTCCCCGAGTGGTCCAGGCTCAAGATCACCTACCTCACCCCGACGGTGGGGCGCCTGATCGACTACCTGAACCCGCAGTGGGGCCTGAACGCGCCGACGACGATGTCCAGGCTGATAAGGTCGCTGGTGCTGCTTACCCACCACGAGTGCGACAACCCAGTCTGCAAGATGGTGAGCTTCACCTACGGCTCGGGCTTCCCGGCGCTCTGGCGGCACGAGAACCTGAACGTCGAGACGCACGAGTGGCTCAAGGGGGAGTTCGCCCACGTGCCGATCACCTTCTTCAGGCAGATGGCGCGGTGCGTCGAGGAGGGCCACCTCGTCTCCGTCGAGGGGATGCGCGAGCTGCCCGAGAGCTTCGTGGCCGAGCCGCCCCGGACCGACGCCCGCTTCGCCTTCCTGGCTGGCGAGAAGAATCAGTGCTTCCTGCCGCAGAGCCAGCGCAAGACCTTCGACTTCCTGGACGCCATCGACAGGAACCGTCACTCGCTGCACCTGCTTCGCAACTACGGGCACCTCGACGTGTTCATGGGCAAGAACGCCGACCGGGACGTCTTCCCCCTGATCCTGGACGAGCTGGAGCGATGAGTAGCGAGGTGAACTGTAGATGAGGATACCCAGACGCCTCAGGCGCCAGTCGGGGCGCTACGCGCTGGTGGACGGGATACCCTACAGGCTGCCCGTCGACGCCCACAACTCCCCGGCCCTCGTGGCCGCCTTCCCGATCAACGCCGAGAAGGCGAAGAGGCTGCTGCCCGGTAACGAGCTCCACCCGGCCCGCATCTTCGGCAAGGGGGTCCTGCTCCTCACGGTAGTCGACTACAAGTCCACGGACATAGGCAGGTACGTCGAGTACATAACCACCATCGCCTGCACCCGCGGCCCGAAGCCGGCGCCGCCTCTATTGCCCTTCCTCTTCGGGCGGCTTTTCGGGTTCGGCGGCTACGTCTACGACATGCCAGTGAGCACCGAGATCTCGGTAAAGGGAGGGAAGGGCATCTGGGGCACGCCCAAGGTCCAGGCCAACCTCGACTTCCACGTGACCGGGAGCACCATCACCAGCCAGTACGACCTCGACGGCATGCTCGCTATGAGGATCGAGATGCGACGCCCGAAGAAGGTGTGGCTGCCCGTCGGCGTGTCGGCGAGCGCCTACTCCCAGTTCCGCGGCATGCTGATGAAGACCTACAGCCACGTAGGCGGCAGGGCCGGGTTCTCCGTGCTCGACAGGCGGGCTTGCCGGCTCTACATCGGCGACCACCCCAGGGTGCGCCCGCTCAAGGAGCTGGAGATCGGAAGCCGTCCCTTCTTCACGGCGTTCCTGCCCAGCGCAAGCGGCGTCCTCGACGACCACTTCGAGGGCTGGTTCCTTACCTACGACGAGCCTCCCTCCACGCGGCCCGAGGGTCTCGAGAGCGTCGTGGAGCTGGGCCTCGGCCGGGAGTGGCTGGATCCCCCCTCGGCGCCCCTGCCAGGAACTACCGGGGATCGAGAGCGTTCCCCGCTCTCGGGTTAGGAGGACGGGAATGCCTTTTCTCGTGGTTCCGCATCAGGTGAGCGACACCGCGGCGACGGTCTGGGTCGGCGCGCTGGACGAGAAGGAGGTACGCCGGAGGCACGTGAGGCTCGAGGTCGAGGGAGGTGGCGAGCGGGGCGAGGTCGACGTCTCCGGATGGGAGACGTGGGAGTCCTTCAGCCCGCAGGACCCGAAGTCCTACCCCGTGGTGGACCGCCTCTTGCACCTGGCCACCGTGCTCAAGGCCCCGCCGGTCAGGAGGACCCTGGACTACCGGCGCGTGGAGGTAGGGTCGCTCAGGCCGCGGACGCCCTACGCTTTGAGGCTGCGCGTCGACGATCAGACGGCGATAGGCGCGGAGAGGTTCCTGAGGGAAGGACGCGTCACCACGCTGCCGGCGACGCTTCCCGCGGGCGACGAGAAGCCGTTCACGCTGCTGCTGGGCTCCTGTTTCTACGGCCCGCAGGACCGGGGGGGTCTGGTAGGCGGCACCTACCACTACCTGCCCGAAGACCAGCGCCCGGACGTCAAGGTTCTGTCCGGGGATCAGGTATACCTCGACAACCCGTGGCGCGAGACGACGCTGAAGTGGTACCGGGCCAACCAGAGACCTGGCCTGTTCAGGGCCATGCTCTTCGACAAGTACGTCGCCAACTGGACGCAGGTGGGCGGCGAGGACGCGGGCTTCCGGCGGCTGCTGGCCGACGGCGCTAACTACTTCTGCTCGGACGACCACGAGTTCTGGAACAACGCGCCCAACTTCGGGGGGGTCGGCCTCTTCAACACCCTCACCAGCGGGCAGCGCGAGTGGTGGTTCGCGGAGGCAACCCGCCTCTTCCGGGCCTTCCAGTCGCCCTCGCCCCTGCTGACCTTCGAGGTGCCTCCCCTCTCCTTCTGCGTCGCCGACACCCGCATCAACCGAGACACCAAGGGCAGACGGTTCATGAGAGAGGAAGACCTGAAGGCGGTGGGCCGCTGGATAGAGGAGCTGCGGGGGCCGGGCGTCCTGGTGATCGGCCAGCCTCTGCTGGTCGAGGGGAACAGCCCGATCGGAACCCTGCTGAAGGACCCGAAGAAAGCGGTCCTGTCGTACGTCGACAGGGACCTGCCCCACTACGCCCAGTACGAAGAGCTGGTCGGTTACATAAGGTCTTCCGAGCATTCCGTGGTAATCCTCACGGGGGACGTCCACTTCGGGCGCGTCGCGCGCGGCGGGCTGAGACCCGGCTCACGGGCCGAGCTGGTAGAGGTGATCTCCTCCCCCATGCAGGCAGTCCTGGGCGACAAGGACAACGAACTGTTCGGCACCTACAAGGAAGCCCCCTCGGACCACTTCCCGATAGCCGAGAGCCGCGAGGTCATGCCCTGGGCGAACCATTTCTCCACGGTCCGCTTCTCCGCGGGGGAGGACGGGCGGGTGAGCATGGAGGTGCTGGCCTGGCCGATCCTGCGTCCGGGAGAGGAGGTTGCGCCCCGCCGCGAGAAGGTCTTCGAGAGAGCCCTGCTTTGAGAGGTCTCAGGCTTCAGGAAAAGCGGGGGTAGGCGTTGCCGTGTGGGCTAACGCCTACCGGCAACCCACCTGATGCCTATGAGGTAGCTCGCTCCTCGCCCCCCAGGAGCTCCCCGTACAGGGACCAGGTCTCCGGCGATGGAGCCGTGCCGTACTCCTGGGCGAGTATCCTCTCGCAGAGGCCGTACTGCCTTAAGGCCCTCCCCCTCTGCCCCAGCCGGACGTAGCACCTCATCAAGAGGCGGTGGCTGTCCTCGTGGCAGCGGTCCTTCTCCAGCACCTGGTAGCAGGCCCTGACGCTCTCCCGGAGCTGCCCGCTCTCCAGGTAGTGGACGGCGAGCCGGTCGAGCATGTCCACGTAGGCGTTGGAGAGACGCTCGCGCTCGACCATCGTCCAGTCCTCGTAGAGGTCCTCCACCAGATAGTCGCCCCGGTAGAGCTCGATCGCCTCCTCGTAGCGGGCGGCGGCCTCGTCGGCCCGGCCTGCCCGCTCCAGTCCCCGTCCCTGCTCGTAGAGCTCGTCGAACTCCTCCACGTCGGTGGCCACCCGCACGCCAGGGCTCAGGCGGTAGTAGCCCTCCTCGAGCAGGACGTAGCTGACCTCGGCCGAGGTCGGGCACCCGGCCAGCAGCTTGCGCAGGCCGTGGACGGCGGAGTTGAGGGACCACCTCGCCTTCTTGAGGTTGGACTCAGGCCACAGCCAGCCCATCAGGTGGTCCTGGGAGACGGGGCGGGCGCGGTGGGCCAGCAGGTACTTGAGGATGGCCAGCGCCTTGCCGTTGCGGCCCAGGTGGATGGCCTCGCCGTCGCACAGCAGCTCGAAGTGGCCGAAGAACCGCGCCCGCAGCGCCGGGCGGGTAGGGGACGTCGCACCTCCCTGGCTGGGCTCCTCGATGGCCCTCTTGACGGCCTCGGGGGCTGCGCCGCGGGCGCTGAAGGCGCCGACCATGGAGCCGTCGCGGCGACGCAGGACCAGCACGTCCGGGTCCCTTTCGACGTAGTATCCGGTGGGCAACTCTAAAGACAAACCTCGCATCTCTCTCCCCAACCCAACTACCGAAACCGGAGGGTTCGATAGCTACTCTTGTCCCTACTGCGGCGGTCCGTGTATCCAAGCCTCGTGACCTATGGCGTCCCCTTTCCCTTGACGACGAGACAAGAAGCTCGCGTCCTTATCCATCCTACGGGGACAGCATATACCAGGCGCTAGGGCCTGCGTATCACCCAAATGGACTATTTTTTCGCCTTTTGGCAGGTACGCTCGGCGGCTACCCGACAGACCCCGTCCGCCGGTCGTCGAACTCCCACACCACGCTCAACAACGTCCGCACCACCAGGGGGTCGAACTGCGTCCCGGCGTTTTTCTCGATCTCCTCCAGGGCTGCCTGCCTGGAGATACCGTACCCGTAGGGCCGCTCGCGGACCATCGAGTCGAAGGCGTCGGCCACCGAGACCACGCGCGCCTCCAGGGGTATCTCCTCGCCGCGCAGCCCGTCCGGGTAGCCCCTGCCGTCGAAGCGCTCGTGGTGGTGCCTGACCGCGGGGATCGCTCGGGCCAGCTCGTCCATCGGCGCCAGCATCTCGGCCCCGAGCACCGGGTGCCGCTTTATCACCTCGTACTCCTCGTCGGTCAGGCGCCCCGGTTTGTGCAGGATCTCGTCGGGGACCCCGATCTTCCCGATGTCGTGCAGCAGGGCGCCGAGGGCGAGCGCGTCCAGCCGGTCGAATGGCAGGTTCATCTTGGCGCCGATGCGCGAGGCGAGGCGGGACACGGCCTTCAGGTGGTCCACGATAAGCGGGTCCCGAGACTCGAGGGGCTTCACGACGGCCGCCGCTCTCTCCGAGACCGGCATCTCGCTCCCGGACGCCGCGGGCACCTCGGCGAGGGCCGGCGGTCCGGCGACGCCCTCCGCCCGGTGCCTGGCCTCCCGCAGGGCTCGCAGGGCAGCTTGCAGGACCGGCTCCGGGTCTTCGTCGTCCTCCCCGGCGAAGGCGTAGCCCACGGCAGCGCCCGGGGACGAACCATCGGGCTCTCCGGCCTCCTCAGAGACCAGTTGCTGGATGGCGAGCGCGGTCCGGCGCGCCCTGGCCTCGTCGGAGCCGCCGAGCACGACGACGAACTCGTCTCCCGCGTAGTGGAACGCGCGTTGGCGGCTACCGAGCCTCTCGCCCAGCCGCCGCAGGAGCTCGTCCCCCGCGGCGTCGCCGCGCGTCCGGTCGTAGGCCGCGAAGCCCCCCAGGGCCAGGATGGTGAGCGACCCGCCGTGGGAGAGCTCGCGCCGCAGGACCCTGCGTAGCGACGCGCGGTTCGGCAGCCCCGAGGGCTGATGGAGACCTCCCGGGGCCGCGTCGGCGTTTTCCAGCGCGGGCGCCACCCCGGCGGCGAGCAGCCTCAGGGCACGTTCCTCCTCGGCTCCGAAGGCCTTGCCCCCGACGATCACGGCCCCCCACGGCTCGCCCTCCTCGGGGCCCACGGGCACCGCCAGGAAACCCTCTATGCCGTGGATCTCCTCCTCGCTGCGCACGACCTCCCCCTCGCGGCAACTCCACAACAGGAGGCGCTGGATCGAGGGGTGCCACCAGCTGGGGCAGGCGTCGAAGTCGCCTTCCAGGACCGTGCGGTGGTCGTTGCCGCTGAGCCCGGCGACGTGGGCGTAGGCCCCCCCGCCGACCGCGTGGGCCGCCTCCGCCGTCCACTGCAGGACGCCCTCGAGGCTCAAGACCTTGAGCGCGGGCCCGAAACGGGAGACGAGGGCCTCTGCCTTCTCCACGTGGCTCAACTCGGCGGCGAAGGCCGAGGCGAGCCCGAGGGTCAGCTTCCTGTAGTTGTGCGTCTCCACGCCCCACAGGCCCACCAGCGCGCAGAAGAGCGCGAGGAGCCCGGCCCTCAACCCCACAGCCGGGGTCCAGAGCGCGCCGGGGTCCCCCGCGGCGACCGTGGCGGCGACGAGGTAGGCACCGACCACGACGACGGTCGCGGCGACGACCTTCACCGGCGTCTCGACCCACAATATACTCAGCACCGCGAGGAAGAACAGCGGGAAGAAGGGCGATCCCTCACCACCAGTCCCGGCCACCAGCGCGCACAGCAGCGCGGAATCTATGACGGTGTGCGCGAGCCTCTCGCGGGCGAGGATCCTCGGCCTGCCCAGGATCAGGAGCGCGCCGAAGAGCGCCGAGAGGCCCAGAGCCGCGTAGGCGACCCACGCCTCGGCCAGGGGCCACGTCCTGGTCATGAGCAGCGCGATAACGCCCGCCAGCGCCACCCGGAACATCCCTGATCTGGGGGAGGTCATCGTCTCCTTCGCCGTCTCGGTCGAAAATAGTCGTCCATCAGAGAACCCCTCTCAAACGCGGACAACGGACACGCGTTACCGGGGGAGACCCCTGGCGCCGCCCTCCGCAGCCTCGGCCACGTCAGGCCTCGGGCGCCTGCGGTGGTCCGGCGCAGGGAAGACGAACCGGTGGTCGTCGGCCATGCGGTAGCCCTCCGACTCGGTCTCCAGGATGCGCAGCAGGGCCCGTACCACGATCCCGTCGAACTCGGTGTCTATGCCGGCGCTCAGCTTCTCCCTCGCGTCGGCGAAGCTCATGCCTGGCCGGCTAGGCTGGTCCAACACCATCGCGGCGTAGGCTTGCGCCACCGCGAGGATCTTCGCCTCCAGCGGGATCCAGGGCGCCCGCAGCTTGTCCGGGTAGCCCCGCCCATCGGGGCGCTCGTGGTGCCAGCGCACCCAGCTCGCCATCTCCTCGAACTCCGGGATCGCGGCGAGCGCCTCCTCGCCGCGCGCGGGATGCTCCGCCAGCCGGCTCTGCGCTATGGAGTTCGGTTTGCCGGCGGTAAGCAGATCCTCGGGCAACCCGAACAACCCTATGTTGTGCAGCAACCCGGCCATCCGCAGCCTTTCTGCGCGCGTCTCGTCGAGCTTCATCTCGCGCGCCAGGTCCGCCGCGTACACTGCGGTTGCCGCCGCGTGCCGGTGGGTGTACCCGTCCCTGCGTCCCAGGTCCCGGATCATCATGGTCCCGAACGACATGTTGGATGTAGCGAGGGCTTTCTCCAGAGACCCCACCCGCGAGCGCAGGTCGTCGTTGTCGCGCTTCTGCTCCCTTGAGTAGTAGACTAGCGCCTGGCTCCCGATGGAGCCCGCTATTACAACCACCGCCGTCACCGGTCCGTAGGCCTCGAGGGTTAGCATCCCCAATCCGGCAGTCAGCACGTTCACCGCGCTCGAGAGCAGGTAGGGTTGCGTCATCTCTCGCCAGCTCTCATGGAAAGGCTGATCGTACTTGACGCGAAGCAAGATGCTGTTGCTCGCTTCGCTGGTCCCCAGGAGCGTCACGCCAGCCACCAACGTGCCGTAGAAGACCGTGACCAGGGATTCCGGATCGCTGATGAGCAAGGGCTCGGAGGCGAAGAAGAAGGCTATGCCCGCCAAGTAGACGATAGTGACGCTGTGACCCAACTCGTAGATCGTGCGCAGCAGATCCCTCTTTCCCACGTACAGGGCAGAAGGGATGGCGGCCAACGCGGCCCACGTCGGACCCATCATCACCACGGCTATCATGAGCGCGACGCTCCACACGCCGATGGTGATCCTCTCGCTTACCCGTATGGAGAAGATGTCGCCCAGAAGGATCAAGCAGGCGAAGATGATCGTTCCTGCGATCAGACGCGGGTCGAGCGTCAACTCATACCAATAGGTCCACGAAGCACAGAGCAGGCAGGCGAAAGCCGTGAGAGCGGCCACGTATGTTTTGAGGTGGACTTCGCCCGAGCCCAAACTTCTCTCCGTACAAGTGTTTTCTGACTAACCCGTGTATTGTGGCATGGGCCCACGACTTTGTACAGAGCGTTATTACGATTCTCTAACTTGCTTTGTCTACCAGACCCTCTTGCCCGACATCCTCGACCCCCCTCTCATGTTCTCTCCTCGTGCCACCGCCTCTGCTAACCCGGCTTACCAGACCCTCTTGCCCGACATCCTCGACCTCCTCTCCTAACAGGTGACATAGGTGACACCGTTTCCGGTGACGCGTACTACCAGACCCTCTTGCCCAACGCCGCTCGTCTCCTTTCCTATCTCCGCCTTCGAACCGTCGCTACCGCTCGCCCGAGTTACCAGACCCTCTTGCCCAACGCTACTTCCCTCCTCTCTCGGTCTCTTGGTGCTGTATGCTACTTGTTTTTACCCCGGGAGGTAAGGCTCCAACGGGATAGACGCTGCATTTATCAGAGCCGTTACGCGCCCGGAGAGTCCCCCCGTTGTTGCTGCTTACCGACGCGAGGCATCGAATGATCAACTCCTGAGCCTCTCCTCTATCGGGTTAGCGGCCAACAAGAACGAGACGAGTAGCCCTGCCACAACCGTCGCGATCCCAGCAAATACGTACGTGGTCTGGGGTCCAGTGGAGTCGATGATCAGGCCCCCAATCGGGTAGGCTAGGGCCTCTCCGACAGTGTAGCCCAAGAACCTCACGGAGAACACGCGGCCCAAGAAGGCGTTTGGGACGCGCTTTTGCAGCACGGTATCGGTGACTACATTGTCCACTCCGTTGGAGGCGCCGGCGACGGTTAGCGCGGCTAGAGCGATGATGAAAGCGGGGGCCAGTCCGGTGCCCACCAGCGCGAGCGCCCAGACAAAGATGCTTGAGAGGTAGAGAAATATTAGGTTGATGCGTTCCCCCAACACCGCAGCGAGCGCGCTCCCCACGATCATGCCTGCGCCCCACACGCTCACGAGCAGGCCGTAACCGAAGTTCCCGGCGCCGAACGTCTCCTTGGCCAAGAACGCCTCGGCAGGGACGGTCAGGTCGGTGGTGAAGTTGAGCAGCAATGCGCCCGTCACCATCGCCAGGGGGATTCTCGCGCGGCCAAGATACCCGAAGCCCGCTCGCAGCTCTTGAAGTAAGGTGTTCTCCCCTTCGTTTTGGGGACGAGGGAGCGGTATGCCAGACAAGAGAACTGCGGAGATCAGGTACGTAGCAGAATCCAACACGAAGGCCGCGTTGACCCCTAATGAGGCCACGAGCAGACCTCCTAAGGCCGGACCCAGGGTGATCGATACGCTAAAGGTGCCGCTTATGAGGGCGTTCGCCCTCGTGAGGTCGCCCTCCGCCACCACGCTGGGGAACGCGGCCCTAACGGTCGGGTTGAAGAAAGCCTTGGCCAGTCCCATCAGGAAGGCGAGGACGTAGAGGGTGATCAGGTCTCTGACGAACACGAGGCCCAGAACGAGCACCGCCCGCGCGAGATCGCTCGCGACCAGGACGACCCGCCGGTCGAGGCGGTCGGCGAGCACGCCGACCAGCGGGCTCGCGAGCGTCGGGACGAGACGGGCCACGAGGAGACCGCCCACGGCCGAGGCGCTCCCCGAGAGATCTACGACCAGGATCACGAGCGCGACGGTCGAGACGAAGTCGCCGACGAAAGAGATCCCCTGCCCGATCCAGAGCCGCAAAAACCGGCCGTTTCTTAGAAGCGTGTCGCCGCCGTTCATCCTCCCCCCGAAAGATGGCGTCCGTGCTGAACCGGCTCCTCAGAAGGCTGGATCGGGCCCTGATCCCACGTCAACCCCCGCGCCGGCCCCCATTCTATCGTTAGTCGCAGGTAGAGGCTCTAGCCTACGTCCGCGCCCAACCTAGGGCGTCGTCCCTCCGAGCAGCCGCAGATCTGCCCCTCCGGAGAGCCGCCGGTTCAGCTCTCTAGCCTCGCCCCCTGCTCCGGCCGCGAGCCCGGCCGCCAAAGGTCCGGGCCCCGCGGCGTCGAGCAGGTCTCTCGCCCCGCGTCCCCGTGCCGCGAGAGAGAGCTCGCAGGCGCCGAGCCGCGGGGGGTAATCCCCGGTCAGTACGGCGAGGTCCCTCGCGGCCATCTCCACGTCGGCGGTGGCGAGCTCCAGGCGGGAGATGCCGGTCGCGCCGTTCGGGTGCTCGGCGGCGGGTCCGCCTGGGACGCGCGCCGAGCGGGGGGTGAGGTCTTCGATCAGGAACGGCAGCAACCTGCCTTCCTGGCGTATTCGTGCAACGCGCCACCGGATCTCCGTCCCATCAGGTAGCCGCCGTCCGCCGCCGGTGGGGCCCTCCACGCCGAGGCCACGCTCCTCGAGCCTGCGAACGTCGGCCCCGAGGTCGTCCGAGGCGGCGCAGTAGTCGATCAGAGCTCTGCCGGAGGAGAGAAAAGTCCGCCAGCCCCACACGTTGTCCCGGGCATCCTCGGGATCGACGAAGGCCACCAGCTCGAGGTAGGAGCCGTCCGCGAAAGGGATGAGGGCGTTGCGCGTAAGGCCGTCGGCGTGCTCGCCGCCAGGGGTGACCGTGAAACCGAGCGCCTCGTAGCCGCGAACGGCCCGGTCGAGGTCGCGAACGAGGATCACCAGGTGGTCAAGGCGGGTCAGCACGCCGCGCCCGCACAGGAAGACGGAAGGCACGTCGGGGCCCAGATGGGGCTGCCCCCGGTCAGTCGCGCGCGTCGTCGCGGCGGTCAGGGCGGCCGTCATCCCAGCGTTCGAGGGTGCGGCCGGGCAGGTA
>DATACV010000362.1:0-4782 GCA_036258875.1 Rubrobacteraceae bacterium | reverse complement strand
TGATGGCGTTGTAGTCGTCGTGCTCCTCCTCGAAGCGCCGTGCCGCCTCCTCCGCCCCGAGCCCGGCGGTCACGGCGAAGAGCCCGACGTAATCTTCCAACCCCGTCTCCCTGGGGGCGACGAAGTCCGCCAGGGAACGGTAGGGTCGACCAGGCGATTTTGCCTTCTGCTGGCGCAGGAAGTGGAGGGTGCTCAGAACCTCATCGCGTGACTCGTCGGTGTAGACCTCGACGCTGTCGTTGGGGAGGGAGTTCGCCGGGAAGAAGCCGACGACGGCCCGCGCGCGCAGCCAACCCTCGGCGACGATTCGGGCCAGCAGAGATTGCGCGTCCTCGAAGAGCTTGCGGGCCTCGGCGCCCTTCTCCGGGTCGTCGAGGATCCTCGGGTAGCTCGCCTTCATCTGCCAGGAGTGGAAGAAGGGCGTCCAGTCTATGTAGGGCCGGATCTCCTCGAGCGGGTAGTCGTCGAACGACTTCGTGCCAAGGAGGTTCGGCTTTGGGGGGACGTAGCCTCGCCAGTCTATCTTCGTCCGGTTTGCCCGCGCCTCCTCGAGCGTGGCCAGCTCCCTGCCGGAGCGGCGGCCGGCGTGCTTGCGGCGCACCTCTTCGTACTCGGCGGCGATCCGCTCGACGTAGCCGGTCCTGTTCTTCTCGCTCACCAGGTTCTGGACCACGCCCACGGCGCGCGAGGCGTCCTTCACGTGGACCGTGGGCCCCTCGTAGAGGGGTGAGATCTTGACTGCCGTGTGCGTCTGGGAGGTAGTCGCCCCGCCGATCAGGAGCGGGATGTCGAAGCCCTCGCGCTGCATCTCCTTGGCGTTGTGGGCCATCTCGTCGAGGGAGGGCGTGATCAGACCCGAGAGCCCGATCATGTCCGCCCCCTTCTCCCTAGCGACGGAGATGATCTTACGGCTAGGCACCATGACCCCGAGGTCTATCACCTCGAAGTTGTTGCACTGCAGCACGACCCCGACGATGTTCTTCCCTATGTCGTGCACGTCGCCCTTGACGGTCGCCATGACCACCGTGCCCTTGGGCTTGCGGCTCCCGCCCTTCTCCTCATCGATAAACGGTATGAGGTAGGCGACGGCCTTCTTCATCACCCGCGCGCTCTTTACTACCTGCGGCAGGAACATCCGGCCCGACCCGAAGAGGTCCCCGACGACGTCCATCCCGTCCATGAGCGGCCCCTCGATGACCTCTATGGGCCTTTCGTAGCTCTGTCGCGCCTCCTCGACGTCCTCCTCGACGTAGTCGGCGATGCCCTTGACGAGCGCGTGCTCGAGGCGCCTCTCGACAGGCCACGCCCGCCACTCCAGCGTCTCGTCTTCGCGCGTCGCCCCGCCCCTGCCGCGGTACTCCTCGGCGAGGGACAGGAGGCGCTCGGTCGCGTCCGGGCGGCGGTTCAGTACCACATCTTCGACAGCTTCGCGCAGCCTCTCGTCGATCTCGTCGTAGACGGCAAGCTGGCCCGCGTTCACGATGCCCATCGTGAGGCCTGCCTCTATGGCGTGGTAGAGGAAGACCGCGTGGATCGCCTCCCGCACCGCGTCGTTGCCCCGGAACGAGAACGAGACGTTCGAGATGCCGCCAGACGTCTTCGCGTGCGGCAGGGTGCGCGAGATCTCGCGCACCGCCTCGACGAAGTCCACCCCGTAGCTATCGTGCTCCTCGATCCCGGTAGCGATGGCGAAGACGTTGGGGTCGAAGATGATGTCCTCCGGCGGGAAGTGGACCTTTTCGGTCAGGATCTCGTACGCCCGCTTGCAGATGGCGACCTTGCGCTCCCTGGTGGCCGCCTGGCCCTCCTCCTCGAAGGCCATCACGATCACCGCCGCCCCGTACCTCTTGAGGAGCTTCGCCTGCCGGACGAACTCCTCCTCGCCCTCTTTGAGGCTTATGGAGTTGACGACCGGCTTGCCCTGCACGCGCTTGAGCCCCGCCTCGATGACGGACCACTTGGAGGAGTCGATCATGACGGGAACGCGCGAGATGTCAGGCTCGCTCGCGACGAGGTTCAGGAACCTCGCCATCGCCTCCTTGCCGTCGAGCATCCCCTCGTCCATGTTGACGTCTATGACCTGGGCCCCGTTCTCGACCTGCTGCCGCGCCACCTCCAGCGCCGCCTCATAGTCGTCCGAGAGGATCAGCTCCTTGAACCGCCTGGAGCCCGTGACGTTGGTGCGCTCCCCGACGTTGACGAACAGCGACTCCGGGCCGATGTTGCACGGTTCCAGCCCGGAGAGTCGCATGAGACGGGGGACCTCCCTTATCTCGCGCGGCGGGCAGCCCGAGACCGCCTCAGCTATGGCCTCTATGTGCTCAGGCGTGGTGCCGCAGCAGCCGCCGACGATGTTCAGCCAGCCCTCCCTGGCCCACTCGCCGACCTCGGCGGCCATCATCTCCGGCGTCTCGTCGTACTCGCCGAACTCGTTCGGGAGCCCGGCGTTCGGGTAGGCGCTCACCGGGACGTCCGCTACGCGCGAGAGCTCCTCGACGTACTGCCGCAGCTCCCTGGAGCCGAGGGCGCAGTTCAGGCCGACGCTTACCGGTTCGGCGTGGCGCACCGAGTTCCAGAAAGCCTCCGTCGTCTGGCCCGAGAGCGTGCGCCCGCTCGCGTCGGTGATCGTGCCGGAGATCATGATCGGGACCTCCAGGTCCTCCTCTTCGAGGAGCTCTTTGATCCCGAATATGGCCGCCTTCGCGTTCAACGTGTCGAAGATGGTCTCGACGAGCAGGAGATCCGCCCCGCCGTCGATGAGCCCCTTCGCCGCCTCCCTGTACGCCTCCTTCAGCTCGTCGAAGGTGACGTTGCGAAAGCCCGGGTTGTTCACGTCGGGGGAGAGGGAGGCGGTGCGGTTGGTAGGCCCGATGGCGCCCGCCACGAAGCGCGGCTTCTCCGGCGTCCTCCCTGTGAAGCCGTCCGCCGCCTCGCGCGCGAGCCGCGCGGCCTCGTGGTTGATCTCGTAGGCGAGGTCTTCGGTCCCGTAGTCCGCCTGCGAGATGGCGTTCGCGTTGAAGGTGTTCGTCTCTACGATGTCCGCGCCGACCTCGAGCACCGCCTCGTGGATCTCCCGGATGAGATTAGGGCGCGTGAGGGAGAGGAGGTCGTTGTTCCCCTTGAGGTCCCGGGGATGCTCCCTGAAGCGCTCCCCCCAGTAGTCTTCTTCGCCGAGCCCGTGGCCCTGGATCATGGTCCCCATCGCGCAGTCCAGGATGAGGATGCGCTGCTTCAGCAGCGCCCGGAACTCGGAGATCCGAGCCTCTCTCTCCAGAGTCTGAAGCATCAGCTTCCGGTCCCTTTACCCGAAGCCTGAAGCCTGATGCCCGAAGCTTCGAGCACGTCGCCGGCAAGCTCGGGGGCGCTCGCGGGCGGCATGATGTAGGCGCCGTCGACGAGCCCCTTCGCCTCGGCCAGGATGCTCTGCGCCACCTCGACGCCGTACCTCGGGGCGTCTTCGGCCGAGAGGGTTGCCAGCTTCTGCCTCACGTGCCTCGGGATGTCTATGCCGGGGACCTCGTGGTGCAAGAACTCGGCCTGGCGGGCGCTACGCAGAGGCATCAGGCCGAGCAGGAGGCAGACCTCCCGGTCTCCGATCTCCTCCAGCGCCCGGTGGAGCGCCCCGATCTCGAAGACCGGCTGGGTCCAGAACGCGTGGGCGCCGGCCTCGACCTTGCGCCGGAGCTTCTCGACCTCGCCCTCGAGGTCCTCGGCGGTCGGGTTGAACGCCGCCCCGATAAGGAAGCCGGGGGGCTTCCCTATGGGGTTGCCAGCGAGGTCCTCGCCCGCGTTCATGCGTGAGAGGACGTGCACGAGGCCTACCGAGTCGGTGTCGAAGACGCTAGTGGCCTCTGGGTAGTCCCCGATCTGGGCCGGGTCGCCAGTGACGGCGAGGATGTTCTTTACTCCGAGGGCCGCGGCCCCGAGCAGATCGGCCTGCAATCCTATGAGGTTTCGGTCGCGGCAGGAGAGGTGGGCGACGGTCTCCATCCCTACCTCGTCCTGGACTATCTTCGCCGCGGCCACCGGGTGCATGCGCAGCCTCGCGCGTGCCCCGTCGGAGATGTCTATGGCGTCCACGCCGCGCTCCTTCAGGCTCCGGGCCGCCTCGACGACCCGCGAGATGTCGCCGCCGCGCGGAAGGTCGACCTCCACCGTGACGGCGAACCCGGAGCGCAGCCTCGCGGCGAACCCGGTCGTCGGTTCCCTGGGGAGCTCGACCCGTTCCCGACCCCCGGCGAAGACGGCCCGCCCCCGGGTCCGGCCCGCGCCGGGACTGAAGCCCTCCAGCGCCCGCGCGAGCGCGTGGACGTGGGCCGGGGTGGTGCCGCAGCAACCCCCGATAAGGCGCGCCCCCGCCTCGGCCAGCCTCACGCCGTACCCGGCGAAGTGGTCCACGTCCCGGGAGAAGCGGATCTGACCGTCCACGAGCTGGGGGAGGCCCGGGTTGGGGAAGGCGGCGACGGGACCCGCCTCGGCGGACATCCCCTCGGCTATCTCGACCATCCGTTGCGGACCGACGGTGCAGTTGGACCCGGCGAGGACCGCGCCCCACGAGGAGATCTCGCGCGCGGCCCGCCCGGGCAGGCCCTCGGCGAGCGTCTCGCCGTCCTCGACGAAGGTCTTGTAGGCGAGCACCGGCGCGCCCAGAGACCTTACCGCCTCGTAGGCGAGCCGAAGCTCCGCGAGGTCGGTGAAGGTCTCCAGCAGCAGGGCGTCCGCCCCGCCTTCGAGGAGCGCCTCGGCCTGCTCCAGAAAGACCTCCCGCGCCTCCCCTTCGCC
>DATACV010000361.1:0-5379 GCA_036258875.1 Rubrobacteraceae bacterium | reverse complement strand
CGCGCGAGACGCTCGAGCGCCTGAAGCAGATGGGCATAGAGGCGGCCATGATCACGGGCGACAACCGGAGGACCGCCGAGGCCGTGGCGCGAGAGCTCGGCATAGAGCGCGTCTTCGCCGAGGTGCTCCCCGCCGACAAGGCGCGCTACGTCGAGCAGCTACAGGGGGAGGGCAAGCGCGTGGCGATGGTTGGAGACGGGATCAACGACGCCCCGGCGCTCGCGCAGGCGGACATAGGAATCGCCATCGGGGCGGGCACGGACGTCGCCATCGAGACGGCGAAGGTGGTCCTTATGAAGAGCGACCCGCTGGATGTCACCCGCGCCGTCGTGCTCTCCAAGGCGACCGTCCGCAAGATGAAGCAGAACCTGGTGTGGGCCTCGGTCTACAACGTGCTCGCGATCCCTGTCGCCGCGGGGGTGCTCTTCCCCGCCTACGGCATTATTCTCAGGCCCGAGTTTTCGGCGCTGCTGATGTCGGTCTCCTCGATCATCGTCGCCGTGAACGCCGTCCTCCTCAAAGGCATCGAGGACGACCTCGACCAAGAGGGCGAGACGTAGGGGCGACACGGTGATCGTCGAGCCGCACATGGGGCGTCTGGTCTTCGACTTCGTCGCGGACAACCCGGGCGAGTGGTTCTCCTACTGCCACAACGCCTACCACATGCAGACCGGGACGGGCCGCGTCGTCTCCTACGCGGCCTAGAGCGGTTTGCGAAAGGATCGCGTCTTCCGCGACGCAAGGCTTTTAGGCTCTAAGGCTTTGAGGTTTTGAGGCGAGGGGTTGCGGCCCTCGACCGAGCTCCCCATTCCAAGAACTCAAACACCTAAATACCTAAGAACCTCTTCAGAGGCTTATCCTCTCCGCTACCGCTCTAGCGCCGGATCAGCCAGATCAGGAAGGCCAGCAGGCCGAGCCCTACGAGCACGGGACCTACCCGCTTGAGGATCGCCTCCTGGCTCGCGGCGCCGAGGTCGAACGCCTCGGGCTCGCTGCGCGGCGTCCCTCCGGCGCCCGGCTGCTCGGCGCTCGCGGCGGCCTGCGAGGTTCCGCCGTCAGACACGACCGCGCCCTCGACCGGTCCCCCGGCCATGACGGACGGGTCCTCGCTGCTTATCACCCTGCCGGCTGTGCCGCCCGCCCCCCCGACGGCGGCGGTGGGCGTCTCCTGGGAGCTCGAGCCGTCGCCCGAGTCTTCGGAGGTCTCGGTCTGATCCACCGCTGCGGCTCCTGCCCCGTTGCCGCCGGAGATCTCACGCTCCAGGCACTCGGCGAACTGGTTGAGCATCTTGGTAGCCACGTCCTGGGCTATGCCGCGCCCGAACTGGGCGGCGCGCCCGGTGAGCTTCATGTCGGTCTCGACGTTGACCCTGGTGCTGTCGGAGCTCTCCTCCTGGAGGGTGGAGACGATGGTCGCCGAGGCGGTGCCCTGGCCGCGGGCGTCGCGCCCCGTGGCCTGCAGGACGGCGCGGTGGTTCTGCTCGTCGGCCTCTTCGATCTTCACAGTCCCCTTGTAGTTGGCGGTGATCGGGCCGATCTTGACCTTCATCGTGCCGTCGTACTCGCCGTCGCTCTTCTCGTCCTGGATGGCAGCCCCGGGGAGGCAGGGCGCGATCTTCTGGAGGTCGAGCATGACGTCCCACGCCTGCTGGACGGGCACGCTCACCGTGAACTCGTTGTTTATCTTCACCGTTCCTCCTCCTTCGAGCGCGGACGGTGCGTTCGCACCGCGAACTCTTCGGTCACCCCTTCTTCTTACCCAATCTTAAAGCGGCGCTCCCCCTCGCGCACACGCCCTAGATCTCGCAGGTCCTCCACCGTGTCCACGTCAGCCGGGTCCCCCACTCCGTCGCAGGGGACCTCGCGCACGAGGTCCGGATGCCGCCGTAACACGGCCCGCGCCCCCTCATCTCCCGAGAGCTCCCGCAGGAGCAGCGGCCACACCTCCCGGCCGAACAGCACGGGGTTGCGCCGCTCTCCGCCGTAGGTCGCCACAGCCACCTCCGCCCCCTCCTCGAACGCCGCTACGAGGCGCTCCACGGCCCCCGGCCCCACGAGCGGCTGGTCGGCGAGCAGTACCACCGCCGCCCCGACCTCAGGCCCCAGCGCCAGGAGCCCTGCTCGCACCGAGGTGGACTGGCCCGCCTCCCAGTCGGGGTTCTCGACGACGCGGACGCCGTACGTCTCGACGACGGGCCGCAGCCTCCCGGCGTCGGCCCCGACTACCACGAGCGTCTCGTCCACCGGGGCCTGCGCGAGGTTAGCGAGGGAGCTCGCGATCAGGGGCCGGCCCCGGTACGGCGCCAGCAGCTTCCCCCCTCCGAACCGGCTCCCCGACCCGGCGGCGAGGAGTATGGCAGAGACCCCGCCGCGCGCCTCAGGCACCGCTCCGCCAGAGGGCGAGCGCCAGCTCGTGCTCGTCCGGGGTGTCCACGCTCGGGGGCTGCGGATCCTTGGTCACGGTCCTCAGCGGGACGGGTCGGGGGCGGTCTCTCTGGGTCCGGTGGCGTGGATGGGGCCCGAGCGTTCGGCGAGGCGCCCGCCGGAGTGGCCGGTGTGGAGCGCTATGATCTCGGCGGCTATGGCGATGGCCGTCTCCTCAGGCGTGCGCGCCCCGATGTCCAGCCCGACCGGGCTCGAGATGCGCGCGATTTGCTCGTCGGTTATGCCCTCCTCTTTGAGGCGGGCGGTCCGGTTGTTGTGGGTGCGGCGGCTGCCCATGGCCCCGATGTAGCCGGCGTCCGTTTTGAGCGCCTCGACGAGTACCGGCACGTCGAACTTGGGGTCGTGGGTGAGGACGCAGATCACCGACCGCTTGTCCACCTCGGCGGTCTTGAGGAACTCGTCGGGCCAGGCGACGACCACCTCGTCTGCGGTAGGGAACCGGTCACGGGTAGCGAAGACGGGCCTAGCGTCGCATACGGTCACCCGGTAGCCCATGAACTTGCCTATCCTCGCCACGGCGCTCGCGAAGTCTATGGCCCCGAAGACGTACATCCGGGGCGGTGGGGCGAAGGACTGGACGAAGACCGTCACGTCCTCCATCCTGCGCTGCCCCTGAGGGCCGAAGTGCACGGTCTCGGTGCGTCCTCCCTCCAGTAGCCCCCGTGCCGCCTCCACTATGGCCCTGTCCAGCTCCTCGTTCCCGGCGGTGCCGGTATGATCCTCGGGGGTGATCAGGACCTTCCCCCCCAGAGAGCCCTCGGGACCTCCTATGACCGTCGCGACGGCCACCGGCGCCTGCTCGGCTAGAGCGCCGTGCCAGCGCGAGAGAAGCTCGCCCATCACCAGTCCACCCTCTCGACGAAGATGTGGATCACACCCCCACAGGTAAGCCCCACTCCGAAGGCCTCGTCGTCGGAGATGCCGTAGGAGAGTAGCCTCGACCTGCCGCCCTCTATGGCGTCCATCGCCTCCTCGAAGACGGCCGGCTCGACGCACCCCCCGCTCACCGACCCCACTACCTGCCCGTCCTCGCTCACAGCCATCGAGGTGCCGGGCCCCAGGGGGCCTGACCTCTCGACCTTCACCACCGTGGCCATCGCCGCCTTCTTGCCCTCCTCGCGCCAAGTCGCAACTTTATCGACCACCGGGTTCATGTGTGCCTCCCTTTCTTAGCTTTCAGCCATCAGCCGTCAGCCTCTCCTCGGATGGCGGTATCGCTCGGCCATAGAGTGTGCTCTGGCGGTGCAGTCGATACGCGTTGTTGATGGGCACATGGCCGTTTTCGTTTTTCCTGACCGCTGATAGCTGACCGCTGACGGCTTCAATTCTATCTCTCCGCGGCGTCGGCTATGGCCTCGGCGAGCTCTTCCAGCGATTCGAAGTTGTGCCCGGAGAGGAAGACGTCGACGTGCGGCAGGGCGGCGGCCATCCCGGCGGCCAGCGGCCTGTAGCCGGGGGCGCTCTTGAGGGGGTTGACCCAGATCACCCTGTGGGCCAGGCGCGAGATCCGCTGCATCTGCTCTGCTAGCACCGCCACGTCGCCGCGGTCCCAGCCGTCTGAGAGGACGACGACGACGGCTCCGCGGGCCATCCCACGCTGACCCCAGCGGTCCACGAACTCCTTCATCGCGTCGCCGAGCCTGGTCCCGCCCGAGATGTCTTTGACGGCCCCCGAGGCCTGGCGCAGGGCCTCGTCAGGGTCGCGGGTCGCCAGCTCCTTGGTGATCCTGGTTAGCCGCGTCCCTATGGAGAACGCCTCCAGCCGCGCCCCGGAGATGACGCCGGCGTGCAAGAAGCGCAGGAGCGCCCGGCTGTAGGTGGCCATCGAGCCGGAGACGTCGCAGAGCAGTACTACCCTCCGGGGCCTGACCCTCGGCTTCCTGAAGCGGTGGCGCACTGCCTCGCCGCCGGTGCGCATCGCGCCGCGCAGCGTCCTGCGCGGGTCGTGGCGCCCGCGGTGGGCGGGCTCCAGCCTCCGGCTCCTCTTCAGGGCCCCGGAGAGGCGGAGGTCGGCGAGGAGACGCTGCAGCTCGGCGAACTCCTCGGGGGAGTAGAGGGCGAAGTCCTTTGTGCGCAGGACCTCTACGGGGCTGTAGCGGAGCCTGACGGCCTCCTCGCCGCGCTCGCTCTTCTCGACCGTCTTCTTCGGCGGCATGACGGAGCTGTCGGGCTGGGGGATGGAGATCCGCATCTTCGGCCTCGGTCTCGTCCTCGCGCCCCTGTCCCAGAACAGCTCGAAGGCGCGGTCGTAGGGCTCTATCTCCTCGGGGCGGGAGACGAGCGTGATCCTGCCCGCCCAGTACACGTCTTCCCTGCGCCCGGCGTCGAGCTCCTCGAGGGCGCGCGCGAACCCCACGACCCTGTCCGTCCCGACGCGCAGGCCAGCGCCCCGCAGCACCCGCCCGAAAGCGACGGCCGCGTCGAGCATCGGAGGAGCCTGCGCGGCCCCTTCAGTCACCGGCTCCCCTCATCCCGCCGACGAGCGCCGAGAGGCTCGCGCTCGCCGCCCGCTGCTGGTCCTCGCGGTACTTGAGGACCGAGCCGATGGTGGACCGTACGAGGGCCTCGTCCAGCTCTCTGGCCCCGAGGGCTACCAGCGCCTCCGTCCAGTCTATGGTCTCGGCGACGCCGGGGGGCTTGTAGAGGTCCATCGCGCGCAGCCTCTCGACGGCGGCGGCTACCTGCCGGGCCAGAGCCTCCTCGGCCTCCGGGACCCTGAGGCGCACGATCTCGACCTCCCGCTCGAAGCTCGGGTGCTCGATGTAGAAGTAGAGGCAGCGACGCTTGAGGGCATCGTGCACCTCGCGCGTGCGGTTGGAGGTCAGGACGGCGACCGGCGGCCGGTCCGCCTGTATGGTGCCGAGCTCGGGGATGGTGACGGCGAAGTCCGAGAGGATCTCGAGCAAGAAAGCCTCGAACTCGTCGTCGGAGCGG
>DATACV010000360.1:0-10385 GCA_036258875.1 Rubrobacteraceae bacterium | reverse complement strand
GGGCAAAGACTCGGGGTAGGCGCGCTCGAAGCGCAGGCTCTCCCCGGCGAGGGCGTCGAGGTTTGGCGTCTCTATCCAGTCGTTGCCGTAGGCCCTGACGTGGTCCTTCCTCAGGCTATCGATTATCACCACCACGACGTTGCTTCCTTCGCCCCTGTTGAGTTGCGGGATGCTGCATCCGGAGGCCAGGGCCGAGGCGCCGAGCAGGGTTGCCCCGGCGGCCCCGGCGCCGGTCACCTTGAGGAAGTCCTTCCGCGTTAGCGTTCTCTCCAACACGCTCCGTAACCCTGAGAGATGATCCTCCGTCTTTGCCGGGGCACATTCTAGCTCAACTTCGCAGGCCCGCCGGAGGCCTCTCCCCTGGATAGCGGCGCGCCGGGGCGCGTATACTCCCGGGGCGAACAGGCGTAGGCGGGGGCCGAAGGGAAGCCGTTATATGGGTGCGGAGGAGCGTTCTGGATCTCGCGGGGAGAATACCACGACCCCCGCCGGTCCCCGGCTGACGAGGCGGAGCTTCTTGAAGGCGGGCGGGGGGGCGCTGGCGGGGGTCTACGCCCTCCGGCTGGCGGGCTGCGCGCCGCAGGAGGCCGCCAGCCGGCCCAACATCCTGTTCCTCATGGCCGACCAGTACCGGTGGGACGCCCTCGGCAGCGTGAGCCCTGTGGTAAAGACGCCGAACCTGGACTCGCTGGCTGCCCGGGGCGTGCGTTTCGGCCGTGCCACCGTCAACGCGCCCATGTGCCTGCCCAGCCGCTACTCCATGATGACGGGGCTCTACCCTTCGCAGGTGGGCGTGAGGCACAACGCCCAGATGTGCCCCACCGACGAGGACCTGCCGGCGCCGGTGCTCGCGCAGCGCCTGCGCGAGGTGGGCTACCAGACTGCCGGCTTCGGTAAGACTCACTGGTACTTAGGCGAGGACCTCGCCCCCAACATCCGCGTGAAGACCTCGACGCGGGGCTTCGAGATACGGGCCCAGCGCAACACAGACGAGCCGGGGCGTGTCGAGCCAGGGGCCGCGCAGATGGGCCACGAGCGCCCCGAGGACTTCGCCAGGCTCTCGGCCGAGACGCGGCCCTACGGGAGTGGGGAGACGGTGGATGCCTACAGGGGCTTCACCAGCTCCGTCCCGCCGGAGAGGCACACGGAGGCCTGGCTTACGGACGAGGCGCTCGAGTTCCTGGACGGTGGCAGGGACGAGGGGAGGCCCTTCTTCCTGTATCTCTCCTTCGACTACCCGCACGCGCCCTTCAACGTGCCCCCCGGCTACGAGGCGTTGTACGACCTCGAAGAGATGCCGGACCCTCCCGCGGTGCCGGACGGGGCGGACCTCTCGGGGCACGCGGGCGCCGAGTGGAAGCGCTGGGGGGAGTGGGTGCAGCAGACCAGCGTGCGCGAGCGCCGCATGAGCACGCTGCGCTACTACGCCCTCTGCTCCTACGTGGACGCCCAGTTCGGGCGGGTGTTGAAGCGGCTCGAGGAGACGGGGGAGGCGGAGAACACCTTCGTCATCTTCACCTCGGATCACGGCGAGATGCTCGGCGAGCGCCGCCGCTTCTCCAAGTACTGCCTCTACGAGGGCAGCGTCAGGGTGCCCCTGATCCTGGCCGGACCCGGTATCCCGCCGGGTTCGCGCGGCTCGGTCGACGACCGGCCGGCCGAGCTGGTGGACGTGCTCCCGACGCTGCTCTCGGTCGCGGGCGGGACAGCCCCGACCGGGTTCCCCGGCGCGAGCCTGCTGGCCGCGCCCACGAGGGCGGGGGGTTTCTCGGAGATGCACGGCTCTGGCTACGAGGAGGCGCAGCAGGCCCCCGCCTACATGTGGCGCACGCGCGACTGGAAGCTCATCACGTACGTGCCCGGAGACGCCGCGGGAGCCCGCCTTCGCGAGGCCCAGGGGGAGCTCTACGATCTGGGCGCCGATCCCCTGGAGCTCGACAACCTCTACGACGACCCCGACCACCGTGAGGTGCGTGAGCGTCTCACCGGCGAGCTACTCAAGCACCTGGCCTCGTCGTGGGCCGGGCATCCCTGGCAGCCCGCCGCGGTACCCCTCGTCTGAGGTGAGCTGTGGGAGTCACAATTCCCGCAGCTCGCGCCTTCGGCTGTCAGCTTTCAGCTACGACAAAGGGCCGATGAACTGGTCGCTGAGAGCCTGCGAAGCCCGACGCGTGCTGAGAGCGGAGGCGTCAGCCGGAGCGTGCTGACGTGCGTGGGGCGAAGACCGCCACGGCGCCGTTCTCGAACACTTTCTCGTAGGCTTCGGGCGCCCGGTCGAAGGCGCGCCAGGGCACACCTGGGTACCTCTTGTAGAGGGCCACGTACCGGATGTCGTAGCGGTCGAGCAGGGCTTCGGTGTGCCCGCCGACGGGGTGGTGCGTGATCCGGTTGGCCGCGAGCAACGGCTCCTTACCGGAGGAGGGCAGCGCCCTCGGGGTACGCAGCCGCTCCTGGGTGTAGGAGCGCAGCCCCGTGTATCCGCCCATCGCGAGCATTGCGCTGCCCGGGACGTGGTCGTTGAGGTACGGGGTTACAACTATGTTCCCGCCGGCGTTGTTCGCCTTGAGCCACTCCCCGGCGGCGGCTACGTCGGTGGAGATGACGTTGGGGTTCCATCTGCCGGCATCCTTGAGGTTCTGCACGCCCTGAAACCCCACCACCACGAGCGCCAGAGTCGTGGCCAGGGCGGCCACGAGCCTCACGCCAGGGCTCGGCGAGGCCTCGCGAGATCCTGCGTAACGCCCGATCTCGACGAGCGCCAGGGCCGCGAGCACGGCGAGAGGGATGCCCAGATCGCGCTCGAAGCGTTGAGGGAAGCCGCTCAAGGAGGTGCGGCTGCCCGCGAAGAGCAGCAGCGCCCACAGCACCAAGGTCAGGTAGGCCAGCGCCTGCGGCGTGCCTACGCGCCCGCGCAGGATCTCGCCCCCCGCCAGCAGGATGCCGAGCAGCCCCAGCCACACAACCGGCTGGGAGGTAGTCGCCAGCAGGTGACCGAGGGTCAACGGTTCCTGGGAGCCTATGGCTATCTCGACGGCCGTCCCGCCCGCGCCGGTGTCCGAGCCGCCAAGCAGGCCGGCGGCGAGGCGGCCTACGTCGTATGTGTCCCAGGCGTAGAGGACCGAGAGGAGCCCGAGCAGGGCCAGCGAGAGGACCAGCGCGGCGGCCTGCTCCCTACGGCCGGCCAGCAGCAGGTACGGGAGGAACAGGAGGGCGACCACAGCGAGGAGCAGGGCGAGGTAGAAGCTCCCCACCTGGTGGTAGAGGACGACGGAGGAGCCGAGGATAGCGAGGAGGAGGCCCGAGCGGACGCCGAGGGAGGAGTAGACGAGGATCAGGGCTGCCACGGCCGTGACGATCAGGAAGTCGGCGGAGAGGATGTTGGGGTAGCGCGCCTCGGCGAAGCTCTCGTAGGGGCCGACGAGGAGCACGCCGCACAAGAAGGCCGCTGCGACCCCGCAGGGCCGCCCCCGGAGCCTGGCAGCCAGCGCGTAGCATGCCAGGGGCGGCAGGACCAGCAGGGCGGGGGCCAGGACCGGGAAGAGCTCGAGCGGCTCGAGGCCGCTCAGGCGTGAGATCACAGCGGTCATCGTGTGGAAGCCAGGGGGGTAGATCAGGTACGAGTCGATCCTCCCATCGGTCATCATGAGGCCGGACATGACGGCGTGGGAGTACTGGTCGCCGCCACGGATAAACGGCCAGTCGTGCCTCACCGGCCCCCAGTAACCCCGCAAGAGCACGAGCAGCAGCGTCGCGACCAGGAGCGCTGCCAGAACGCGGTCGCTCCGCGTACCCGGAGGGCCGTCCAGTGTAGGCTCATCGCCTGCCGGCCCGAACCGCAGGTAGACCAGGACGCCGCCCGCCAGCACCACCGCCGCGGAGACTGCGGCGACGGGTAGCGTCACGCCGGTGGCGAGGACGCGTGTCTGCACGAGCGCGGCGGTGGGGACGAGCGCCATCGAGAGCGCCGTGGAGTACGCGAGCAGCTCGATGCGGTCTCCGGAGGGGGAGAGGCATCGCGCCCAGAAGTAACCCGGCGCCGTCGCGACGAGTACGGCCACCGGCAGCGCGCGGAGCAGCTCAGCGAGCACGAGCGTCCAACGTGTCCCTCCTCCACAGCATACCCGCCAGCTTAACAGGACCTGTCGAAGCGGTTTCCGGACGGGGGCGGCGTGAAACCGGCCACGCGGGCCGGCGGGGGCGCTTGTTACAATAGCTCTGTGATAAAGAGCATAGCTGCGGTAGGGCTTGGGGTGCTGATCTCGCTCGTGATCGGGCTGCTCGTGGTCTTCGGGATCTTCGAGCCGGTGTTCACCAGGTTCCTGGGCATGGAGATAGCCACCTCGACGGCAGTCCCTACGGCCATGCTGGTCTTCGCGGCGGCCTTCGCCTTCTACTTCGGCGGGATGGCCGCGAGCTACCGCGCACCCTCCCGGCGGCGGTTGCACGGCGTCCTCGTGGCCCCGGCGGCGTTCGTCATCTCGCCGCTGATCAACCTGCTGAGCGGGCAGGGACTTTTCCCCGGGATGGACAGCGTGGTGAACGCCGCGCTGGCCGCCGCTTTTCTCGCCGTCTCCGTCGGTGCGGCCTACGTTGGATCACGCCGCGGAGAGTCGCTCTACGCCTACAACCGGCGAGTCTCCCGCCGCACTAAGTAGCACGCTGCGCCCGCTGCGCGGGCTCCACTTGTCAGCACGCTCCGGCCTAGCGGCCTCCGCTCTCAGCACGCTTCGGCCCGGCTTGAAGCCGGGCCTCGCTCTCAGCAGTCAGCTTCTTTCCTTTCGGGCCTTCCTCGACGCGCCTTGCGCGAACTGTCGGATGGCGTGAGGGGGCACGGCCCGGGACGACTTGCTGAAAGCTGACCGCTGAAAGCCTGCGAAGCAGGCGGGCTGAAAGGTGCGAAGCACCGTGCTGAAAGCTGGCGAAGCCAGCGTGCTATCTGGCCTGGATGCCCAGCATCAACCTTCCCTGGGCGTCCATGCGGGCGTTGGGTTGTTGCTGGGGGTCTTCGATCTCTGCCGGGTCGTCGCCCGTGCCCGTGAGGTATACCCTTGGCTCCTCGACGCCTTCGGTGGGGTCGGCGATGTAGCGGCGCCAGGACATATCGTCCCAGGCGAACGTCAGGACGGGTTTGCCGGGCGAATCCCCTTGCAGCCCGGCGTGTACCCGCGGGAGGCCGAGGGCCTTCGAGATGGACGCCACGGCCCGGGCGTGCTCGCTGGCGTTGAACAGGGCGATGCCGTCGCGCAGCCGCCGCTCGGGCTGCGAGAGCCGCTCGAGGCTCTCCAGCGCCTCCTCGAGCCTCGCGGCGTTGCGCCGGCTCTCTTCCTGCGCCTCGCGCAGCCGCGTCTCCAGGTCTGCGATCCTCTCTTCGGCGAGGAGCCGCTCGGCGTCTAGCTCCTCTATGCGTCCGTCTTCGTCTTCCTCGGCATCCTGAGCCTCGCGGGGTGGGCCGTTCGCCCTCAACGGTTGCCCGCTCTCGGCCTGGGTCTGGTAGCCGGAGAGCTCGGCCTCCAGCTCGCCACGCAACCTCTCGGACTCTTCCAGGGACTCTTCGAGCGCCGTGATGCGACCCTCCAACTCGGAGATCTCCTCCCCGAACCGCTCCACCACCCGCTCGAGGTCTTCCTCCGCGGAGGTCTTGTGGGCGAGCCTTGCGGCCTCCAGCTCCGTCAGGCGTGCCGTGTACGCGCGGACCTCGGTCTCGCGCTGGATCCTGGCCTCCGCCAGCCTCTCTTCGAGGGCCCAGGTCTCCAGCTTGCGGCGCTCGTCTTCGGCCGCGAGGCGCTCCTCGTACTCGCGCCTGAGGCGCGCTATCTCCTCCGCGTGCCGGGCCCGCAGCGCGCGGTTGTCGGCCTCCCGCTGGGATTGCAGGGCGGCGATCCGCCGGTCGGCCGCGTCGCTGGTCTCCGAGAGCTTGGACGCCTGCGCGCGGCGCAGCTCCTGCTCCCTGTTCTCGGCCTGCGCCTTGACCTTGCGCAGCTCTCTCTGGCGCGCCTCCTCGGCCTCGCGCGCCTGCCGCTGCACCTGCTCCCGCAGCGTCTCTATCTCCGCCTGCTGGGTCTCGACAACCGCCTGGTAGTCTTGCTGGAGCTCGAGCTCCCGGCCGGCCGCGGCGTTCCTGAGCGCCTGCAGGGCCGCCTCCTGCCTCTCGTCGGCAGTGCGACGCTCCTCGGCGTAGCGCCGCTCGAACTCATCCCTCAGCCGTCGCTCCAGGTCCTCCCGCCGCTCTTGCAGCTCCAGACGCATGGCATCGAGCTCCGCCTCGTGGCGCTCTTCCTGCTCCCGGTAAGCCTCCCGCAGCTTCTCTTCCCACTGCTCCGAGGACGTCCTTAGCGCCTCTAGCTCCGCCTCGTGGCGCTGCTCGAGGGCCTCCCGCTCACGACGGAACTCCTCCTTCAGGGTCGCCACGCGCTCCTCGGATGAGGCGGCCTCGACGTCCGCGCGACGCTGCTCCTCGAGCTTGCGCCGCAGCCCGGCGAGCTCGTTGATGTGCGTGTTGCGCAGCTTGAGCTGCTCCTCGGAGTGCTGGCTCCTGAGCTCGGAGAACTCAGCGCGCAGCGCCTCGGCCTTCCTCTCAACCTCGGCGCGCACGAGCTCCTGCTCCTCGAGGGCGCGCCCCCTGGCGGAGACCTCCTCCTGGGCGGCCTTTAGCGCCACGCTCGCCTGCTCCAGGTCGCGCCGGAGGTTCGCTACCTCCTCCTCGAGGCTCTCGATCAGGGCCCCGGCAGCCTCCATGCCCTTGGCGAGCTCGTCTACCTGATCCCGGGGTTCTCCGCTCACCTAAGCCCTTTCGGGGAGATCCATCGCCTCACCCATCCCACGCGCCTCCTGGAATCGCGTATGGCCAAGGGTAAACGCTCTCAGGCTTCAGGTAAAGGCCGCCCTCGTCCCCGCCAGAGGTGCGGGTCTAGGCTCCCTTGCACGAGGGGCAGAGCCCCTCGACGGCGATGGTAGTGCGGGTCACCTGGTAGGGGGTGTTATCGCGGATGCTCTCCTCGAGCTCCCCCAGCTCGACGCCGGGTATCTCCGAGACCGAGCCACACCGCGCGCACCGGATGTCCAGGTGCGGCTCCACGTTCAGGTCGTATCGCGTCGGCGACTCCGACCAGTGCTTCGAGTCGACCAACCCGATCTCCTCGAGCACCGAGAGCGCCTGGTAGACGGTCCCGAGCGCCACGCGCGGGTTCTTACGCTTGACGATCAGGTACACGTCTTCGGCCGAGGGATGCCCTTTAGCCTCCTTGAGCGCCTCGAGCACCGCCCGGCGCTGGGAGGTCAGGGTGTACCCCGACCTGCGGAACTTCTCCCGGATGTCCTGTTCGAGCACGCTGGACATCGCTAAGGTGTTCTCCGATCAGTAACCATTCCTATTCCGAAGTCTATCATAAGGCGTCGGCGGCGCGACGCGGTAACATAGGCGCACGATGTCGCTTGTCTTCGACCTCCTGGTTAACCTCTGGCGCATTTTGCGCAACGCGTGCGTGCGGCTCTTGAGACAGCCTTCCCATTACGTCACGGTCGAGGTGAGCGGATCTCTGCCGGAGTTCGAGCCCCGCGTCGGGCTTCTGCAGCGTCGCCTGCGCCCAGGTCCTGCGGCCCCCAGCCTGGAGGGGGTGCGGACCATACTCGGCAGGATCTCGGCCGACGGACGGCCCCGGGGGGTGGTGCTGCGCCTCCGGGGCCTCGACGCCGGGTGGGCCGCGCTCGAGGAGCTGCGCCGCGAGCTCCTCGCTTTCAGGGGGCGCGGAGGCCACGTCGTCGCGTACCTGCTCGACCCCGTGGACAGCCGCTCCTACTACCTGGCCTGCGCGGCCGACGAGATCCTGGCTACCCCCCTCGCGACCGTCGCGGTGACCGGGCTCCGGACTCGCGTCAACTTCCTCAAGGACGCCCTCGACCGCGTCGGCCTCGAGGCGGAGGTCGTCGCGGTCTCGCCGTACAAGTCCGCAGGCGACCCCTACGTCCGCAACGATTTCTCCAGGGAATCCCGCGAGCAGGCCGAGCGCCTGCTCGACCGCCGCTACGAGGAGCTGGTGCGAGCGATCTCCGAGGGAAGAGACCTCACTCCGGCTGAGGCGCGCGCCAGGATAGACGCCGCGCCCTACGCCGCTCCCGAGGCCCTCGACGCGGGCTTGCTCGACGGGTTCTGCTACGAGGACGAGCTGCCGGAACGGCTGGGCAGGGGAGAGGAGAGGGCCAGGCTCGCGGAGTGGGGGGCGGCGCGAAAGGCCCTGCGCGCGCCGTACCGGAGAAGCCCGCGCCGGCGCGTCGGGCTGGTCAGCCTCTCGGGGACCATAGTGCGGGGCCGGAGCCGGCGGTTGCCGGTGCCTGTGCCTGTCCTCGGCGGGGAGCAGGCCGGGAGCGACACCGTCGTGGCGGCCCTGCGGCTCGCCGAGAGAAACCGGCGGGTGGCGGCGATCCTCTTCCACGTCGAGTCGCCGGGGGGAGACGCGCTGGCGTCGGACCTGATCTGGCGCGAGGTCGAGCGTATCAGCGCGAAGAAGCCAGTGGTGGTACTCATGGGGAACGTAGCAGCCTCTGGCGGCTACTACGTCTCGACGGCCGCTGACCACGTAGTCGCCCGCAGCACCACCCTGACGGGTTCCATCGGGGTGCTCTCGATCCGGCCAGTTGCGAGCGGCCTCTACGAGAGGGTAGGCGTTCACCCCGCCGCCGTGCAACGCGGTGCCCGCGCCGGCCTCCTGGACTTTAGCCGCCGCCCCACGGACGACGAGCTACGGGTGTTGCGAGAACAGGTCGGCTTTATCTACGAGGAGTTCAAGAACCGCGTCACGCGCGGCCGGGAGCTCGCAGAGACCGAGAGCGAGGGCATCGCGGCTGGGCGGGTGTGGACGGGCGCCGAGGCGCTGGACCTCGGCCTCGCCGACGAGGTGGGCGGTTTCGAAGAGGCGCTGCGCGAGGCGCGCGAGCTGGGTAAGGTCGATCGGGACGCCCCGGAGGCTCTGCTCAAGGTCTCGGCGCCCCGGAGCGGCCGTCCGGCGCCGGGCGAGCCCGCGGAGGCGGTTCGGGAGGTGGTCGAAGACCTCGTGCAGGCTCTTCTCGAACTTAGCGCGCCGCGCGTCTGGGCCGTCGCACCCTACGAGGTTCGTGCGGACTGATAGTATGCCCTCTGTGCCTCGGAGCGGGGGTCCGTGTTTAACAGCAGAGAAGGATTGTCCTTGAGCGAGAGCCCTGGAAAAGGCGTAGACCGGAGGGCGATGTCCGTCCTCTCCGCCGGGCATCTGTTCACCGACCTCAACCAGGGCGCGGTGGCGGCGCTATTGCCGTTCCTGGTCGCGGAGCGGGGTCTCTCCCTGGCGGCGGCCGGGACGCTGGTGCTCGCCGCCACCGTAAGCTCCTCGGTGGTGCAGCCCCTCTTCGGCGTCTTCTCCGACAACCGTCCGCTCCCCGCGCTCATGCCGCTCGGGGTGCTGTTAGCCGGGATCGGGATGGCGCTCACCGGCATCGCCCCGACGTACCCCCTCATCCTGCTCTGCGTCGTCCTCAGCGGCATCGGGGTCGCCGCCTTCCACCCTGAGGCGGCCCGCTTCGCGAACTACGTCTCCGGCACACGTCGCGCCCGCGGGATGAGCTTCTTCTCGGTGGGTGGTAACGCGGGCTTCGCCCTCGGCCCTGCCCTCACCACCCCGTTCGTCCTGGCCTTCGGGTTGCCCGGCACGCTCTTCCTCGCGGTGCCCGCCGCCGTGATGGCGGCCGTGCTTCTGGTGGAGAACCCGCGCATGCTCGGCTTCAGCCCCGGGGAGGCCCAGAACGGGGGCGCGGAGCCGGTCGGGGCGCCGGAGCACTGGGGGCCGTTCGCGCGCATGGTCGGGATCGTGCTTGTGCGCTCCTTCGTCTACTTCGGGCTCGTCGCCTTCGTGGCCTCCTACTACGAGCGCGTGCTAGGGACCTCGCCCGCGTTCGGCAACGTTGCCCTGACAGTGATGCTATCCGCCGGGGCTGTGGGGACCCTGATCATGGGGCCCCTCGCCGACAGGTTCGGGCGCCGCGCCGTCGTCGGCGCCTCCATGCTCCTGCTGCCGCCGCTCATCTACGGCTTCACGCTCTCGGGCCCGGTCGTGGGGATGGTGCTTCTCGCGCTGGTCGGCGCGGTCACCGTGGGCACCTTCGGCGTCACGGTGGTGATGGGACAGGAGTACCTGCCGGGCCGCATAGGGCTCGCCGCTGGCGTCACGATGGGGCTCTCGATCGGCCTCGGCGGGCTGGGTGCCCCCGTACTCGGGCTCATCGCCGACAACGCCGGCCTCCCGGTCACGATGCTCGTCATAGCGGCCCTGCCGGTCGTCGGGTTGATCCTCGCCCTGACCCTGCCCCGCAAGCTTTCACCGTAAGCAAGAATCCAAAGCTGTCTACGAAAGGTTCTA
>DATACV010000359.1:0-2321 GCA_036258875.1 Rubrobacteraceae bacterium | reverse complement strand
TACGTTCTTCTCCCAGGAGCGGCTCGACGGCTTCAACGAGGTCATGGACCAGTACGACGGCATCGAGATACTCGGCGAGCCCATCGCCGCCGACTGGAATCGCGAGAAGGGTGTCCAGGCGGCGGAGGACTTCCTCTCCCGGTACAGCCCCGAGGAGATGAACTTCATGTGGGCCGCGTCCAACGAGATGGGCCTCGGCGCGATGGCCACCGCCGAGCGCAGGGGCGTGCTCGACGACTCCGGCGGCGAGACGCCTCCCGAGGAGGGAAAGGTCGCGATCTTCACCAACGACGTCACGCCCGAGTCCACCGACGCGATCAGGGAGGGCAAGATCATCGCCGAGACCCACCACGGCTTCCCGGAGTGGGGCTGGTTCGGGACCAAGTTCGGTGTGCAGCTCGCCTGCGGGCAGGACGTCCCCCAGACCTACGATATCCGCCCGAGGACCGTGTGGCAGGGTAACGCGGACCTGTTTTACCCGACCCCGGACTTGCCGGAGATAAACTGGCAGCAGATCAAGAACGACTGCTGACGCCTTGGCCTTGCTCAGGGTAGAGGGTGTAGCGAAAAGCTACCCGGGCGCAAGGGCGCTCGCCGGGGTGGACCTCAGCGTCGACCCCGGCGAGGTTCACGCCCTGCTCGGCGAGAACGGGGCCGGCAAGTCCACCCTTATGAAGGCGATAGCCGGCTACGTCACACCGGACGCGGGCCACATGGAACTCGACGGCGAACGGGTTCCGTTCGGCTCGCCGGAGGCTGCCCGCACGCGCGGCATCGGCATCGTCTACCAGGAACTCAGCCTCGTGCCGCAACTCTCGATCGCCGAGAACGTGTTGCTCGGCAGATGGCCAACGAACGGCCGGCTGGTCGACTGGCGGACTCTGCGCGCCGAGGCCGGACGGCACCTCGAGCGCGTCGGCCTGGAACTAGACCCGGAACTGCCGGTGCGGGGGCTCGGGATGGCCGAGCGGCAGCTCGTCGAGATCGCCAAAGCGCTCTCGAGCGAGGTGCGCTTGCTGCTACTCGACGAACCTACTTCGGCGCTCTCCGACCGGGAGGCCGAACGGCTCTTCGAGCTCATCGGCGAGTTGAAGGATTCCGAGGTGGCGATCATCTACGTCTCCCACCGTCTGAGCGAGGTCCTGCACATAGCCGATCGGATCACCGTGCTGCGGGACGGCGAGAAGGTGGACACCCTGCCGGCGGAGGGGGTGTCCGAAGAGCAACTCGCCCAGATGATGGTCGGTCATGAGCTTTCCGGTGGTCCGGCAGAACACCCGTTGCAGCGGTCCAGGGAAGGAGCGCAGGTCGTCCTCCGCGCTCGTGGCCTCGCCAGGCCACCGCGTCTCAGACCGGTAAACCTGGAGCTGCGCCAGGGCGAGGTCGTAACGGTCTTTGGCCTCGTCGGGGCGGGCAGGACGCGTCTCGCTCGCACGCTCTTCGGCCTGGAACCCGCGGCCGAGGGCTCCCTGGAGCTCTTCGGGGAAGAGAGGCATGTAGGTTCCCCGGCCGACGCCATCGCCGCCGGGATCGGCTTCGTTGGGGAGGACCGCACCGCCGGGCTCGTCCCGCGCATGAGCGTTGCGAACAACATAACCCTGGCCTCCCTCGAAGACGTTGCCCGCGGCCCGGTCCTCGACTTCGCCCGCGAGGAGCGGGTAGCGGAACGGTACGTCGGGGACCTGGCCATCCGCACATCATCGCTGGATCAGCTCGTCGAGACGCTCTCCGGCGGCAACCAGCAGAAGGTCGTGCTCGCGAGGTGGATGTGCTCGCGTGCGAGGGTGCTGATCCTGGACGACCCG
Organism: Rubrobacteraceae bacterium; assembly: GCA_036258875.1. Taxonomy (GTDB): domain Bacteria; phylum Actinomycetota; class Rubrobacteria; order Rubrobacterales; family Rubrobacteraceae; genus JALYGY01. The sequence goes on along the minus strand of DATACV010000359.1, from coordinate 516 downwards.
ACCCGCGGCATCGACGTCGGGGCCAAGGAGGAGGTATTCGGCCTGGTCCGCCGGCTGGCCGACGACGGGATCGCGCTACTTTACCTGACCTCCGAGATCCGCGAGGCGCGGGAGCTGGGAGACAGGTTGCTTGTGATGTCCGGCGGGCGCATCGTTACGGAGTTCGAGGCCGGCGCTTCGGAGGAGGAGATAATGACGGCGGCGGGAGGGGCGCATGACTAAGACGGCGAAGGGGACGCTGGCCAGAGCGGTAACAGTCGCCGGCGGTCGTGGAGGGGCCCTGATCATCCTCTTCCTGCTTATCGTCGCCTTCACGATAGTCACCCCGGACTTCCTCACGGTAAACAACCTCATCAACATACTGCGCCAGTACTCGGTGTTGATGATCCTGGCCGTCGGCCAGACCCTGGTGATCGTCTCCCGAGGCATAGATCTCTCCGTCGCCTCTAACGCCGCGCTCTCTGGCAGCGTGATGGGCGTGGCGTACGCGTACTGGGCATGGCCGGAGCCGGCGTC
>DATACV010000358.1:0-5734 GCA_036258875.1 Rubrobacteraceae bacterium | reverse complement strand
GTCTCGGCGGCCCAGGAGTAGACGCGCTCGAGCCCGAAGGGGTAGAGGGAGCCGGTGCTGAATATAACGGGGATGGTCACCGGGCTCTGCGCAGGATCTCCAGGAACTGCTCCAGGGTGGAAGGAGAGTGGTTCTGGTAGTGGTTGTTCGCGTAGGCGAAGACCTCCCGGCCATCAGAGAGGAAACGCTCGATCCTCTCGGCCCACCACTCGAGGTCCTCTGACCGGTCGCGCCTGGGGTGGGTGTGGTCCGAGGGGAACTCCCGCCTGTCTCCGAGCCAGCGGACGTAGACGAAATCCGCCGTCGCGTCTTCCACGCGCGGCATGCGGGGGTAGTCGATCAGGGTCAGGGCGGCGCCGTGCTCGCGCAGCAGCGCCGGCAGGTCCGAGCCCAGCCAGCTCCTGTGGCGCACCTCGACGGCGTAGCGGACACCCTCCGGGAGGGTGACCAGGAAATCCTCAAGCACGCCCATCCCCTCGACAGCGAACGAGGGCGGGAGCTGCACGAGGAGGGGGCCGAGCCGGTCGCCAAGGAGCCGCATCGTCTCGACGAAGGTCAGGGTGGGCCCTTCGGGGCCTACCAGGTTGTTCTCGTGCGTGATCTCCTGCGGGAACTTCGCGGCGAAGCGGAAGCCCTCGGGGACGATCTGGCGCCACTTCTCCACGGTCGAGCGTCGTGGGGTGCCGTAGAAGGTGGAGTCTATCTCGACGGTCGCGTAGTGCTTCGCGTACTCTGCAAGCCTGGAGCCTGCCGGGATGCCCTCGGGATAGAGGGTCCCTTCCCAGTCGGCGTACGACCAGCCGGCGGTCCCGAGGTACAGGCCCGGCTCGGGGGGTGAGATCCTGCCCGGGTTCTCCGCGAAGAGGCGCTCTTGTGTGGGCTCGTCCATGGTCTCCGGAAAGGGGGATGCTACCACAGCGTGGCCGCCCCTTGTGCGAAAAAGATCCTTACGCGAGAGCGCGCCGTGTACTAGGCTCTCTGCGTGAACGGAGGAGAGAGTAGGGCTTGAAGGTCTACTACAGCGACCACTTCGTGCTCCCCTTGCCCGAGGGGCACCGCTTCCCGATGGTCAAGTACTCGATGCTGCGCGAGAGGGTAGCGGCTTCGGGCATCTGCGCGCCCGGAGAGCTGCGAGTCCCCCGCCCGGTCTCGGACGCGGAGATACTGCGCTCCCACGAAAGGGGCTACCTGAGGGGCGTCGTCTCCGGAACCCTCACGCCAAAAGAGATGCGGCGCATCGGCTTCCCGTGGTCGGAGAGGATGGTCGAGCGCTCGCGGCGCGCCTCGGGCGGAACCCTGGGCGCGTGCCTGGCCGCGCTGGAGGAGGGCTTCGCGGCGAACCTGGCAGGGGGCACCCACCACGCGTTCGCCGACAGGGGCGAGGGCTACTGCGTGTTCAACGACAGCGCCATCGCCGTCCGCGCGGTGCAGGCGGCCGGCATCGTCGGGCGGGTCGTGGTGGTGGACACCGACGTGCACCAGGGCAACGGGACGGCGGCGATCCTGCGCGGCGACCCCTCGGTGTTCACGTTCTCGATCCACGGCGCGAAGAACTTCCCTTTCCACAAAGAACACAGCGACCTCGACGTCGCCCTCCCGGACGGCGCGGACGACGCAGAGTTCCTCGACGCGCTCGAAAGAGGGCTCGAGCGGGCTCTCGAAACGTCGCGGGCGGAGCTGGCGATCTACCTCGCCGGGGCCGACCCCTTCGAGGACGACCGGCTGGGCCGCCTGTCGGTCAGCAAGGAGGGCCTGGCCGAGCGCGACCGCCTGGTGCTCGAATCCTGCCGCGAGCGAGGTATCCCGGTCGCCGTGACGATGGCCGGCGGCTACGCCAGGAACGTCGAGGACACGGTGGACATCCACTTCCGGTCCATCGAGAGGGCCTCCACCCTGCTAGGCGTGGAGCGTCGCGTGGACAGCGCGTGAACGCGGGCTCCTGCGTGGTGGTCGGGGCGGGCATCTCCGGCCTCCTTGCGGCCCGCGAGCTTGCCACGGCCGGGTGGCGGGTGGTAGTGCTCGAGAAGAGCCGCGGGGTAGGGGGCCGGATGGCGACGCGGCGCCTCGAGAACGGAACGTTCGACCACGGCGCCCAGTTCTTCACCGTGCGCAGCGAGCGGTTCGGGAGCCTGGTCCGGAGGTGGTTGGAGAGCGGCGTCGTCGAGGTGTGGAGCCGCGGCTTCGCGGACGCCGGGAACCGGCCTAACGAAGACGGCCACCCCCGCTACCGCGGCGCCGGGGGCATGACCTCCGTCCCCGAACACCTCGCCCGCGGACTCGACGTGCGCACCGGCGAGCGGGTCGTGGAAGCGCGCCTCCGGAAGGGTTACTGGGAGGTGGACGCGCAATCCGGCTCGCGACTCACAGCGGCGGCCATGGTGCTAACGGCGCCGGTGCCGCGGTCGCTCGCGCTCTTCACCGATGAACCCGCGCTGCCGGAGGAGGCGCGGCGGCGCCTCGAGGAGGTCTCCTACAGCCCCTGCCTCGCGCTCATGGCGCTCCTCGACGGCCCGACCGGCGTGCCGGAGCCGGGCGGGGTACAGGTCAAGGGCGAGCCGCTCGACTGGATCGGGGACAACCGGCGAAAGGGCATCTCGCGGGCACCCGGCGTTACCATCCACGCCGGACCCGAGTGGAGCCGCGCGCACTTCGACGCGCACGAGACCGAGGTCGCGACGTCGCTCCTGGCCTTCGCCGGAGAGCAGCTACGAACAGATCTCACCACAAGGGTCATCGCGACCTCCCTGGCGCGCTGGCGCTACAGCTGGGTATCCCGGCCGTTCCCGGGGCCCTGCCTCGTGGCCCGCAACGAGCCTACCCTCGTCTTCGCCGGGGACGCCTTCGGACCCTCCAAGGTCGAGGGCGCCGCGCTCTCGGGCCTCGCAGCCGCCGATCACCTCCTCGGCCGCCCGGGCTAGAGCGGCGCAACTGCTGCTCCTCACCCTGGCTCCCCACCGCGCGCTCGGGCTCGGCTCCGAACAAGCCGCCCACCGCTCCCTCGTGCTCTCCAACCGGACGCGCACCGCCGTCGCCTGGAGCCTTGGCTGGCTCCTGGTGCTCTGGATGGCGTAAGAGTCGAGGGGGCCGCGAGGGCGGGGTCTCTCCCTTCTCGGACGCTCGACCCGGCATACGTCTGGCATCCGGCAACAAAAAGTGGTTACATATGGACTATAAAACAAGTTCCTCAAAGGAGAAGGGGGCCTTGGGCAACAGAAGGGTGGCGCTAAAGCCGCACGCGGCGAAGATCCGGCGCTGGGTCGAGGAGGGGCGCAACGACGACTGGATCGCGCAGGAGCTCAACACCACCCCCTCCAGCGTGCAATCGTTCCGGTCGCGCAACTCGATCTACCGCCGGGACCCCGTCAGGAGGGGGCATCTCTCGGAGCACCCGGCCGTACTCGACCTGGTGGAAGACGGGATCGTGCTCAGGACTGACGCCGGCCACTCGGAGGTCTTCGACCGCGAGTGGCGGCGGTACCTGGGCGCCTCCCCAGACGCCCTCCAGGTGGTCATAACCCAGGACCGCATCTACCTGGAGAAGACCCGTTAGCTCACGGGGCGGCCAGCCGGTCGAGCTGATCATGTCCCTTGAAGAGGCGGAGGCGCTGCACGCGGCGCTGGAGAGCCGGCTCGAGGGCGGTACGGCGGAGCCCCGACTGGAGCGCGCGTACCGCCTGCTCGGCTGGCGCATCCTCGCGGAGAAGGGCGGTACGGGCCTGACGGGTCGGATCGCCGAGCTGGCCCGGCAGGCCGGCTCCCTCGAAGAGTACGAGGCCGCGCGAGAACTGATGCTCGGCCCCATCCTGGAAGGGCTGGAGCGCCCCGAGAACCGGGATCCATAAGGTAGCCTTCAGCTGTCAGCTTTCAGCAGTCAGCAAATCGCAGTCCCCGAACGCCGGAAGCGGCCGCAAGCTCCTTATCTATCCGTGGCTCCCCGGTCTCACAAGAACACTGGCCCAGCGTTCCGCTCGCCGGGCTAGCTGAAGGCTGATGGCTGAGGGTTAACGGCTAAAAGTTACCAAACCGTAACCCGCGAGTAGCATTGCTGTAACCCGGCGCTGCTAGAGTGCCGATCAATGGGCTCTCCCCCTTCGAGCCCAGGACGTATGCCCGCGCCGTGGCACGTTCGCGGCCCGGGCACTTTTTGGGTGTGCTATAACCTCTGCGCGAACCCCGAGAGGACCAGATCCTGAGAGGCGTGGTATGTCCCCAGCCGTCCTGACGCTCCTGGTGGTCGCCTTCGTCGGCGTGCTCGGGCTCCTCGCCCAGACGGCCCGCAAGAGCCGCGGGGCCGAGGTAACCCTGATCGTGGCCATCCTCGCCCTCTCGGTCCTGGTCGCGGCCCTCGGTACCGTCACCGGTCTCGGCTTGCTGCTGATGGCTGCCAACGGCGGCCCCCAGGAGGGAATGAACCGGCTTACCTTCGTCGTCGCCGGGGGCGTTGCGCTGCTCGCCGGGATCGCCGGCGTGGGCGTGTGCGTGCCGCCGCTGCGCAGGGTCGTGAACCGGCGACCAGTGGGCGGCTTCTGGGACGACCCACCCACCTTTCTCGCGCTCTGGCTCTTCGTCATGGTGCTCGCCAACAACGCGGTGAGCCTATTGCTCTTCGACCAGCTGCCGGACGCGGCGAGCCTCTTCCCCGCGGAGAGGCTCTCCCCCGGCGCCGTGCTCACGAGCCAGCTACCGTTCGTCGCCGTCGCGGTCCTCGGCGTCGGCCTCGGCGTACGGCGCAGCCCGCGCGAGACCATCGACAGGCTCGGCTACGGTCCCATCTCTCTCAGGCAGCTGGGGATAGTAGGTGTCTTCATAGGGGCTGCGCTCGCGCTCTCCCTCGCCGCCGACTCCCTCTTCGCGCGTCTCCAGCCCGACCTCTACCGGCAGGTGGGCGAGATCTCCGAGAACCTCTTCAACCCCGCCGGTCTGAGCCCCGCCGGGGCGGTCCTCTTCGCGCTGCTCGTGGGGGTGGGCGCCGGGCTCGGCGAAGAGACGCTCTTCCGGGGTGCCGTGCAGCCGAAGCTCGGCATTCTGGCCACCTCCGTGCTCTTCGCCTCCATGCACGTCCAGTACGGCCCCTCGCTGCTGCTCGGCTACGTGTTGTTGCTCTCTGTCGGCCTCGGATTGCTGCGCGAGCGCGTCAACACCACTGCCAGTTTTCTCGCCCACGCGGGCTACAATTCACTGGGGATACTCCTGCCGTACTTCTTCGCGTAAAGGGGCAGGGATGAAAGGGACACCTGGCAGCGGGTTCGCAGAGGTGAACGGTGCGTCGCTCTACTACGAGACCCTGGGTGCAGGCGAACCGCTGGTCCTGCTCCACGCCGGGATCGCGGACCGCAGGATGTGGGACGGGCAGTTCGAAGCGTTCGCGGAGCGCCACCGCGTGGTCCGCTACGACAGAAGAGGTTTCGGCAGGTCGCCTGTGACCGATGGGCCCTACTATCACCACGAAGACCTGCGCGGTTTGCTCGACAGCCTCGGCATCGAGCGCGCGAGCTTGGTGGGCTGCTCGATGGGGGGCGGGGCCGCGATCGACTTCGCCCTTCGGCACCCCGAGCGTATCCGCGCCCTCGTTCTGGTCGGCTCCGCGGTGAGCGGGGCCGAGTCCGACGAGCCGACCAGAACCATGGCACGGACACGTTCCGGGTACCTGAGAGCGAAGTCGATGGCGGCCGCGCCGCCCATCGAGCAGCCGACGAGGCTCGCGCGCTCGATGCCGAGGCCGTCGAGCAGGTCC
>DATACV010000357.1:0-9824 GCA_036258875.1 Rubrobacteraceae bacterium | reverse complement strand
ACTATGTCCGCGAACTCCTGCTCGGACTCGGTGAGGTTCTCGTAGACGCGGCGCAGGACGTCGCGCGACTCGTCCACGACGTTCTCCTTGCTGATCTTGCCCTCCGAGATGGCATCCATGCTCCTCTCGAGCTCGGCCGTCATCTCGTGGCTCGCTATCTCCGAGGCGAAGTCCTTGAGGGCCTGGGCTACCGCTATCCCCTTCTCGGTCGGGATGAGCGGGTCGTCGTGGACGTAGCCGCGGTCGTAGAGGTTCTGGATGATGTTCGGGCGCGTCGCCTTGGTCCCCAGGCCCAGGTCTTCCATCACCGTGATCAGGCGCCCCTGCCCGTAGCGGCTCGGCGGCTGGGTCTCCTTGCCGAGGACCTCGGCCTCGACGACCCTGACCTCGTCGCCCTCCTCCAGGTGCGGGAGCTCCTCGTCGGCGCGGCGGGCGTAGTGGTATACCCCGAGCCAACCCTCTTCCGTGACGACCGTCCCGCTCGTCGTTAGCGGCTCCCCGCCCGACTCGAAGCGCAGCGTGGTCCTGAGCGTCTTCGCCGGGCCCGAGAGGGTCGCCAGGAAGCGCCTGACGACGAGCTGGTAGATCTTCCACTGGTCGTCGCGCAGAGCCTTCCTGGAGGCGTACCCGGTCGGGTAGATCGGGGGATGGTCCGTAGTCTCGCGCTTGCCGCGGGTGGGCGAGAGCTTGCCCGAAGCGAGCAGCTTCTCGGCGTAGGTGCCGGCCCCCTCGACGCGCTGGAGGTAGCCGAGGACCTCGCGCAGGTCCAGCGAGCGCGGGTAGACCGTGTTGTCCGTCCTTGGGTAGGAGATGTAGCCGTCGGTGTAGAGGTCCTCGGCGATGCGGGACGCCCTCGAGGGGCTGATCCCGAGCGATGCCGCGGCCGTCAGGAACCCCGTGGTGTTGAACGGGGGCGGGGGCGGCCGGGTCGCCGACTTCTGCCTGACCTCCGTCACCGTGGCGATGTCCGCGAGGTTCTGATGAGCCTTGCGGGCCTCCGCCTCCTCCTTGAAGCGACCGTGCGCGTGGCGGACGGCGAAGGGGTCGCCGCCGTTCTTGAGGGTCGCGTTCAGCTCCCAGTACGGCTCGGGGACGAAGGCGCGGCGCTCGCGCTCGCGCTCGGCGATCAGGACGAGGGTAGGGGACTGGACGCGTCCAACCGAGAGGAAGGCGCTCCCGTAGCGCTTCGTGGCGCGCGAGACCCAGCGGGTGAGGGTGGCGCCCCAGATCAGGTCTATGTCCTGGCGCGCCTCCCCGGCGTCGGCAAGCTCTCTCGAGACGTCGACGAGGTCGTCGAAGGCGCGCGTGACCTCGCCCTTGGTGAGGGCTGAGAACCGCGAGCGCTCGACGTGATCGACGAGCTTGGGGTTAGCCTCGAAGGCGAGGCTCAGGGCCTCGACCCCGATCAGCTCGCCCTCCCTGTCGTAGTCCGTGGCGATGACTACCCGGTCGGCCTTCTTGGCCAGCGACTTGACGGCATTCGCCACGCCCTTCTCGGAGACGGACTTGAGGATCTCGGCGTCTATGAGGTCGGAGGGCTCGACCTTCTGCCAATTCGAGTACTCCTCGGGGTACTCGGGGTTGAGCACGTGCCCCTTGAGCCCCACGGAGACGCACTCCTCGCCCTTCCAGGTGAAGGTGTGGTGCGGCACGCTGCGGTGCTTGCCCTCCTTGACGGGTCCCTCCGCCAGGATCTGGGCTATCTTCTTGGCCGCGTTGGCCTTCTCAGAGATTATTAATCGCATCTTGATCCTGTTTATAACACAATGCGACTACCTTTCTCGGGTGAGTTGTCACCCGGGCGCCTACCGGAGGCGCGGTCGCTTTCGGGGTCGTTCGAAGACGGACCAGAGGGCAGAGCGCGTCCGTCTCCCATACCGTCACGGGGCAGGAGTCTAGCAGCGCTGGGGCGTCCCGCTCAAGAGCGAGCGCCGGATTAGCGCTACGGCTCGGGGGTGATAGAGGCGTTGCCGAGGAGGGCGCGGACGGCGAAAAGCCCGGCGATGCCGACGAGCGTGGCGAACCACAGGGTGGCGAGACGGATCACCAGCGTGAGCGCGACCGCGAGCCCGTCCGAGAGACCGGCAAGCACGCGGAACTGGACGGCGAGGCCGGCCTCTACTGCCCCGATGCCGCCTGGGAGCATGCTCAGGACCCCGATCAGGGAGCTCGTCGCGAAGACGAAGACGACCAGGAGGAAAGACAGGTCGGTGCCGAGGCCCACGGCGCACAGGTACACGGCCAGGCACTCGAGCCCCCACGAGAGGAAGGAGATGATCGTCCCCACGAAGAGCGGGCGCGAGCCGAGCAGCTCGTTTGAGGAGGCGTGGAAGTCCCCGAGGTGTGGGGCCAGGCGGTTCACGAGGGGCAATTTGAGAAGCACCCGCTCGGCAAGAAGAGACAGTCTCTTGGAGCGGAGAACGGCTATGCCGACCGCCGCCACGGCGAGGAACGCCACCATCGTGCCGGGCCCGAGGCCGAGGGCGAAGGCGCCCAGGAAGCCCCACGCCACCATGCCGGTACCGTCCGTGGCCCGCTCGGCTACGACGGCGGGGGCGGTGCGGGCCACAGCGGCGCCCGAAGCCTGGCGGACGAAGACGCTCTTCAGCACCTCGCCGAGCTTGCCGGGCGATATCGTCATCGAGAGACCCGCCGCGAAGATCGCCGCGTTCACCGGCAGGGGGACGGAGACCTTGAGGATCCTCAGGTAGTAAAGCCAGCGGACGAAGCGGCCCGCGTACGAGAGGAGCACGAGGCCCAGGATGAGCGGCACGAGCGCCAGGTCGAAGTCGTCCAGGGCGGAGGCGAGGCTCTCGAAGCCGCTAACGACGGCGAGGACGAGGTAGACGGCGACGCCGAGGGCGAGGGCCAGGATGAAGTTACGCTTCAGCCGTTCCACAGGGGGATCAGGTAGATCACCGTCCCGACCACGACGAGCCAGAGAAGGAGCGCGACCTGGAGCGGGCGGTCCGCCAAGAGCAGGGTGTCGGGGTTGCCGCCGCCGTCGCGGTGGACCAGCAGCATGTAGCGGAACACCCCGTAGACCACGAACGGGATGCTCACCATCATGTAGTAGTTGTCGTACTCGAAGAAGGTGTAGAGGACGTAGGCGATGATGGTCGCCGAGATCATGATGTTCATCATCTCGTCGAGGAGCGGAACCGAGTAGTCGGCCAGATTACTACGGTGTATCGTCGCCCCCTCGCCCAGGGAGGCGAGCTCGTGGCGGCGCTTGGAGAAGCCGAGAAAGAGCGTCAGGAGAGCTGTGCAGACGATGAGCCACGGGGAGATCGGGCTGGCCACGGCGGCCACGCCCGCCAGGGCGCGGATCACGAACCCCGCGGAGATGCTCATGACGTCCAGGATCGCCGTGTGCTTGAACGTCGTCGTGTAGACGGCCTGCAAGGCGAGGTAGGCCGCCCCCGCGAGACCGACGCCAAGCCCTATGGCGAACCCGAGCCCGAGGCCCGCGGCCCCGAGCACGGCGGCGAACACGAGGGCGGACGCGGGCGAGATCTCCCCGCTCGCCACGGGGCGGCGCCTCTTGCGGGGGTGCTTGCGGTCCTCCTCGACGTCGAGCACGTCGTTCGCGGCGTACACCGCGCCGGAGAGCGCGCAGAAGGCAACGAAGGCCAGGAGCGCCTTCGCCACCGAGGAGACCACCAGGGCCTCGTGAGCGAAGACCACCCCGGCCAGCACGAACCCGTTCTTGGTCCACTGCTTGGGCCGGACCAGCCGGAGGTAGGTACCCGCGATCGCCATAGAGCCGCCAGCTTCCACGATTGCCGGTTATATCAGTTTGTGAGGCTCTCAGCCAGTCAGGTTTCGCGCTTCGGGCATCAGGTTTCGGGTTATTCGCTGACGCCTGTAGCCTGAAGCCTCTATTGAAAACGCCCGAGAGCGCTTACAGAATAACCCGCGGCGAGCGGCTAGAAAGGGGTCATGTCCGGAACCGGAGAACAGGGAGCGAGGCGCGGGCTTAGCCGCGGGACCGATGAACGCGGCTAGACCCTGGCGGACCGTCCTCGGCGAGTGGTTCAGGCTCGCCCGGCCGTTCAGCCTTACAGCGTCAGCGGTGCCGGTGCTCTTCGGGACAGCGCTCGCGCTCACCGACGGCGCGTTCGCGTGGGGGCCGTTTCTGGCGATGCTTTTGGGGAGCCTCCTGATCCAGGCCGCCACTAACATGTTCAACGAGTTCTACGACGAGCGGCGCGGCCTCGACACCGCCACCGCGGTCGGGATCGCCGGTACGATCGTCCGGGGGCGCATGCACGCCCGGGCCGTCCTTCTGGGGGCGCTCTTCTGCTACACCGTCGCCCTCTTTCTGGGGATCTACCTCGTCGTGGTGGGCGGCTGGGAGATACTAGTCCTCGGGTGCCTCAGCGCTCTGGGCGGCTACCTCTACTCGGCGGGCCCGCGGCCGATCGCCTACACGGCGCTGAGCGAGGTGGCGGTCTTCCTGTTCATGGGAGTACTTATCGTGGTCATCGCCTACGCGGTGCAGGACCCTGGGAGTTTCCCGCTGTACGTCCCTCTGGCGGCGCTCCCCATCGGCGGGCCCGTCGCCGCGATCCTGCTCGCCAACAACCTGCGCGACATGAGGTCGGACAGGCGGGGCGGGCGGCGGACGCTACCCATAGTGCTGGGGAGGGAGGTCGGCATCCTGGTCTACCGCGCCCTGCTGCTCGAGTCCTACGTCGCGGTCGCGGCGCTGATGGCCTTTGGCGTTGTCCCGCTCGAGTGCGCGCTAGTCTTCCTCAGCGCCAGCCCGGCCATCAGGCTCTGGCGCGCCATCGCGACGACCACGACGCCGGAGCGTCTCGACCCGGTCGTCAAGCGCACGGCCGGGCTCCACCTGGTCTTCGGGCTGCTCTACACGGCCGGGGTGCTTTTGGGGTGGCTGATCTAGACCGCCCCTTCCGCGCGAGCTACGTGGTTCGCGGCTCCCCTCCCGAGAAGGTCTTCGCCGCCCTGCTCGACGTCGGGCGCTTCCCGGAGTGGGCCCTCGGCCTCCGCCGCGCCCGCGCGCTGGACGAGGCCGGCCGGGAGATCCAGCTGCGCCCCGGCGCGAGGCTGGAGTTCGTCCTGAGCGCCGCCGGCCTGACGCACCGGGTGGTCGGCCTCATCACGGTAGTCGAGGCGCCGAACCGGCTGCGGTGGCGTTACACGGAGGGCGCCAGGGGAGAAGGCGGCTGGCTGCTCGAAGAAGAGGGACCGCGCGCCGTACGCCTGACCCTCTCGACCGACTACCAGGTAAGGCCCCGCTGGCTAGACACCCTCGCGCACAGGCCGTTCTTCCGCGGCCTCACCGAGGAGCTGCTCCGACGCTCAGTGCGCCGCTTCGAGAGATACCTGCACAACAGGTGATGCTCCTGGTCTCAGCCCAGAACGGTTCTCGGAGCGGGTGAGCCTCCGGATTGGGTTCTTAGGCTTTTAGGCCTTTGGGGGTATCTGGGCAGGTCGGGAGACAGAACCTCTTGCCTCAAAACCTCAGAGCCTGATAGCCTTGCGTCGCGCAAGGCGCGAGCCTCTCGCAACCAGCTCTAGAGATCCCGCTCCGTCTCGTCCTCTTCGTCGTCGCTCCTCTGGACGCCGTCGTAGACCGGCTCGTCCTCTTCGTACTCCCCGTCATCTTCGGGCTCGTCGTCTTCGTCGGTGCCGAGCTCGTGCACGCTCACCTCGGAGACGGGGTTCACGTAGCGGGCGATGATGATGGAGAGCTCGTACATGACGACCATCGGGACGGCCATCAGGATCATGCTCAGCGGGTCCTGGCCCGGGGTGAGGGCGGCGGCGAGGATGAAGTTGGCCACTATGGCGTGCCGCCGGTAGCGTTTGAGCAGCGGCGCGTCCACCAGCTCCAGCTTCGCCCCCACGTAGGTCGCCGCCGGGAACTCGAAGACTATCCCGAACGCCAGCAGGAAGCGCGTTACGAAGGCCAGGTACTTGTCGGAGACGATGATCTGCTCGTAGCGGTCGCCACCCCATCCGAGGAGGAAGTCGATGCCCAGGGGGAGGACGACGAAGTACCCGAACGCGACGCCAGCGAGGAACAGGGACGAGGCCAGCGTGATGAGGACGTAGGTGAAGGCCCGGCCCACGTCCCCGACGGCCGGCGCGACGAAGGCCCACATCTGGTAGAGCAGCACGGGGATGGTGAACAGGAACGCCGTGTACAGCGTCAGCTTGACGTCTGTTATGAGCGCCTCGGTCGGGGCGGTAACGTTGAGCTCGCCCTTCAGCGAGGGGGCGGGGGCGAGCAGGAAGTCGAAGATCTCGGGCCGGAAGAACCACGCGACGACGGCGACCGCCAGGAACGCCACCCCGATCTTGATGATCCTCGAGCGGAGCTCGCCGAGGTGTTCGATCAGGGTCATTCGCGCCTCGTCGCGCGGACCGCGCGGGCGCGAAGGCGTACGGAGGCGACCGGCCATTCTACCTATCTCAGGGTCGGACGGGGACCCTAGCTGGGCTTCTGCTCGGCCTTGTCGGCCTCGGCACGGGACGCATCATCCTCGGCGCGCGTCTCGGCCTTGTCGCCGCCGGCGGTGAGCTCCTCGCCCTTGGCGTCCTTTTTCTCTTCCTCGACCTCGCCCTCGCCGCGGGTACCCTTCCTGAACTCCCGCACGCCGCTGCCGAGGCCCTTAGCCAGCTCGGGGATACGCTTCGCGCCGAAGAGCAAGAGGATGATGACGAGGGCTATGATCAGCTCCGTCCCCCCTAGCGAACCAAATCCCGGCATTCTTCCTCCTAACGAGTCTTCTTGACGTCACGCCACATTATACGACCTACGTTTCGGAAGTGGATGGAGCCTACCCGCCGCCGGTGGTCTCGCCGCCTTCGAGCAACGCCGAGATGCGGTCCTCGACGGCCTGCGCCTGCTCGCCCTCAGGATCGAGGTCGAGGTAGCCGTTGTAGTACTTTATGGCCTCGGCGGTCTCGCCGCCCCGGTCGTAGGACTCCCCGGCGAAGAGGAACGCGTCTTCGTTGTCGGGCTCCATCTCGGCGGCCCGGGCGAACGCATCGCCGGCCTGCACGTAGAGCCTGTCCTGCGCCTCGCCGGGCGTGGCCTCGGCCTCCTGGAGGTAGACCTGCCCCAGCAAGAACGGCATCTCCGGGTCGTCCGGCGCAGCCTCGCGCCCCCTCTGCAGCACGCTGGCCGCGTCGTCGTAGCGGCCGGCCTGGTAGTAGAGGGCCGCGAGCTCCTTTATGGCGTCCGGGTCTTGCGGGTTCTTCTCCAGCTCCTCCTCGGCGGCCGAGATCTGGTCCTCCGGATCGATAGTCTGCCCGCCGGGCGGCTGGTCCTGGCCCCCGATCAGGTCGAACAGGTTGTAGCTGACGTTGGTGCCGAGCCCCACGAAGATGAAGGAGGCTACGAAGAAGAAGGCGAGCAGGATAGCGACCAGCCTCACCCAGAAGCCGATCCTGTCCCGGTTCATCATCATGGCAGGCTCTCCTCAGATGTCTCGCGCCGGCCCGATTGTATAACACCCGGGCACCCCGGCCCCGCGGCGGCCCCTGTCAGCCCGTGGTCTCGGTGGCCGAGTCGTAGACGGCGGCCCCGCCTACGACAGTGGAAGTCACGGCCCCGCCGGCGGCGGCCTCGAGCACCTCGCGGGCGGGGTCCTCGTCGCCGGGGATTACGTCCACAACCGCGAGGTCGGCCCACTTGCCCGGCTCCAGGCTCCCGACCTCCGCCTCGACGCCAAGGGCACGCGCCCCGCCCAGCGTCGCGAGCTCCAGCCCCGTCGCGCCGCTCATATCGTGCAACCTGACGGCGAAGAGCGCCTCCTCGAAGAGGTTCATGCTCGGGCTGCTCCACAGGCCGTCGGTCCCCATCCCGACCCGCACGCCGCGCTCCAGCATCAGGGGGACGGGCGAGACGCCGCAGTTCAGGAACTCGTTCGACCGCGGGCAGTGGGCGGCGGCAACGCCGGTGCGGGCAAGGATCTCGACCTCCTCCTCCGAGACCCCCGTCGCCAGGTGCGCGGCGATGGTCTGGGGCGCCAGGAGCTCGATCTGCTCCGCGTACCTCACGGGCGAAAGGCCCACCCCGCCCCACTCGTTGCGCCCGAAGATGTCGGCGAGTCCCCCAGTCCCCTCCCTGACGAACTCGACCTCCTCGGGGCTCTCGGAGAGGTGGATCGCGAGCCGCCAGCCGAGCTCTCGCGTCCTGCGCGCCGCGAGCCGCGAGGACTCGGGGTCCACCGTGTACGGCGAGTGGACGCTCACCTGGGCATCCACCCTCTCCGGAAGCCCCCTGCGCAGGGAGCGCACCTTGCCGATGATGAACTCGACGGCCTCCTCTGGGGTGCCGATCTCGTGCGGGAAGAACTCGGCGTAGACGGTCCCTGCGAGCCCCGACTCGGCGAGCTGCGGCAGGCACTCGCCGTAGGGCGAGGACTCGGCCATGAACGTGGTCCCCGCCTCGATGGCCTCGCGGGCCGAGGCGCGGGCCGCCTCGGCGGTCCAGCTCTCCTTCTCGGGGAGGCGTTCGATCAGCCGAGCGAGCCACCCCGAGAAGGACCCGCCCTCTGGCGCATCGCCCCGGCGGAACCCCAGGTGGGCGTGAGCGTTCACCGCCCCCGGGACGATGGTGCCGTGGGGGAAGTAGCGCAGCTCGGCGTCCGGGTTGCCCTGGCCAAGCTCCTCGAGCGTCCCGACGGTCACTATACGCCCGTCTCTGACGAGCAAGGCGCCCTCGCGGATCGCCGGATCCGAGACCGGCAGGGCGAGGCCCGCCGCGAAGATTGTTGAAACGCCCTCAGGCATCCCTTCCTACCACCTCGGAGGCTATGACCTCGAGAAACTCGCGCTCCGGGCCGTCCGGCAGCAGCCCGAGCCCTTCCAGGGCCCCGTCGATCTCGGTCCGGGCCCAGGCCTCGGTCCTGGCGACGGCGTCGGTGGCGAGCACCGCCTCGATGCCGGACTCGAGCAAACCGGGAGGGGGGTTCGGCGTGTCGAGGACCCTCCGGATCGTCTGCGCGTCGCCCTCCCTTATGGCGAAGATGACCGGCAGCGTCATCGTGCCCTCGACGAGGTCGGTACCGATGCCCTTGCCCATCAGGCCAGGCTTCCCTACCAGGTCCATTATGTCGTCGGACATCTGGAAGGCGATCCCGAGCGCCTGGCCGTAGGTCGCCAGCGAGTCTATCTGCCTGAGCGAGAGCCCTCCCAAAGTGCCGCCCGCTACGCACGCGGCCTTGAACAACCCGGCGGTCTTCTTCCTTATGTGCTCCAGGTAGGCCTCGACGTCCACGGTCGCCCCGCTAGCCCTGTACTGCTCGAGCTCGCCGGCCGCGAGCCCCTCGGTGGCCTCGGAGAAGGCACGCACGAGCCTCGGGTCCCCTATCTCGGCCAGCTCGGAGAAGGCCTCGGCGAAGAGGTAGTCGCCGGCGGCGATGGCCGCCTCCCGCCCGTAGCGGGCCACGGTCGTCGGCTCCCCGCGCCTGCTCTCGGCCCTGTCCACGATGTCGTCGTGGATGAGGGTCGCCGTGTGCAGCACCTCGATGGCGACCGCGGCCCGCAGCAGATCCCCCCGGTCGGGCTCGCCCATCCGCGCGCACAGCACCAGGAGCAGCGGACGCAGGCGTTTGCCCTCAGACGTCAGGGCCTCGAGCGCCGGCTCGACGAGCGCCTCGGGCGCGCGTTCCCCGACCGCCGCGAGCAGACCCTCCACCTCGTCTACGACCTCGAAGGCGCCGTCGGGCAGCGCGGAGGGGAGGCTACGTATCCCCTCCGCCCCGCCTCCTTCCGCGGTGGAGGGTGATGATGCCGCCCGCGAGCCTGCGCCATGTAACATCTTGTAGTCCATTGCGCTCCAT
>DATACV010000356.1:0-3292 GCA_036258875.1 Rubrobacteraceae bacterium | reverse complement strand
CGCGCTACCTCTGGCTCGTCGAGCTGATAAAGCGCGCGTACTCCTCGTCGGTGGGGCGCTCGGTGTGATGGTCCACGTGGTTCAGGTCCTGGCGCTCGTATGGGGGCATCTCGCCGACCTCGACGGCCTGGAGGGCTGAGTCCCACCTGGGGGAGTTGTCGGTGCCGCTCTCCCAGGGGTGGTAGATGGTGACCAGCCCCGAGCCTTCAGGGTCGCGGGCCGTCGCCAGGTAGCGGTGCCATGCCAGGAGCTTCGGGTAGATCTCGCGCAGAAAGCCAAGCGCGGCGTCAGCCTCGCGCCTCTCCCGCGCCAGCTCCCAGATGCGCGGGGCGCCGAGGGCATGGGTCGGCGGCTGGCAGAGGGCGCTGGTGTACGGCGGCGCGGGCGGGGCGTCTGGGAACGCCCCCGAGCTGGACCAGTGCTCGGCCCCGGGGAAATAGCTGTCCGGTGGGGCCTCGGGGTTGAAGACGATGTGGGGCACCTTGCCGTTGCTCCACTGGTGCTCGAAGAGGCTCTCGAGCTCGCGGGCCGCGCGGGTGGTGTCCAGGTGGGCGAGCCCGACGGCTATGAACCCCGTGTCCCAGCTCCACTGGTGCGGGTAGAGGTCGGGGGCGGCCCTGGTCCACCCGCCCATGTCGTTGCGGCGCAGTACCCGCTCGGCCAGCAGGGCCAGGTTCGTGGGGTCCGTCGCCCGCGCCTCTCGCATATGACGCCCATGCTACCAGAGAGACGTACAGTCCCCCGTGGACGGTCACACAGTAGAGGTGCGCTCGCCGGTATATAAGTCGGGCATGCTCCGGCTCGGTTACCCAACCCAGAACCTCACGCTGCCTGCGAGCACCAACCGCACGCTGCGGCTCGCGAGCCTCTCCGACTCACAGAAGGTGCGCGCGCTGGTGTGGGAGAACCTGCTCGGGCTGGAGACGATCCTGCGCTGGAACGCAGAGCACGGCATCTCCCTCTTCAGGATCAGCCAGAGCCTGGTGCCCTTCGCGTCGCACCCCGCCTTCCCCTACGACTGGGAGGCCGAGCACGGCGACGATTTGCGGGGCATCGCAGAGCTCGCCCGCTCTCTGGGCATCCGGCTCAGCATGCACCCGGGCCAGTTCATCCAGCCGGGGAGCCTGAAGCCTGGCGTCTTGGAGCGCAGCCTCCTCGAGCTGCGCTACGTCGCCCGGGTCTTCGACCTCATCGGGAGCCCCGACTCGGTGATCGTGCTCCACATGGGCGGCGCCTACGCGGACAGAGGGGCGACGGCCGCCCGCTTCGTCGAGGCGCTGCGCCCCGAGAGCGCCGTTCTACGCTACCTCGCGCTCGAGAACGACGAGCGCGTCTGGACCGTGGCAGAGATCGTGCAGACGGCCCTCTCTTTGGGCATACCGGCGATCACCGATGCCTTGCACCACCGCCTGAACCCCGGCGGCCTGACGCTCGAAGAAGCACTGGACCTCTCGCTGCCGACCTGGGAGCCGCGGGGCGTCCGCCCGAAGTTGCACCTCTCGAGCCAGGACCCGGCGAAGCAGCCCGGCGCACACGCCTACCTCGTGGACGCCCGCGACTGGCGCTCCCTGCATTCCGCACTCGGCGGTCGCGAGGCGGATGTGATGGTGGAGGCCAAGGGGAAGGAGCTCGCGCTCGCGCCGCTCGGCGTCCGGATCGGTTAACATCCGACCGGAAGCCTCCGGAAGGGAGACGCGATGCACGAGAACCCCGGCACCGAGGAGATAAGAGATCTGCTCGCGAGCTCGCGCACCGTCGCGGTAGTCGGGCTCTCGGACAGGCCCTTCCGGACCAGCCACTCCATAGCACGGTCGCTCCAGGACTTCGGGTTCAGGATCTTCCCTGTCAACCCCGAGCTAGACGGGCCTGTCCTTGGAGAGGAACCTTACGGTCTGGTCGAAGAGATCCCCGAGCCCGTCGATATCGTCGATGTCTTCCGGAGAAGCGAGAAGGTGATGCCGACGGCGCGCGACGCGGTGGCGGCCGGGGCGAAGGTGCTGTGGATGCAGTCCGGCGTCGTGAACGAGGAGGCTGCCTCCTACGCCAGGGAGAACGGCCTGACCGTCGTCATGGACCGGTGCATCATGGTGGACTACGCCTCGCTGGTAGGCCGGTAGAGAGGGAGGGAACATGGCCAGGGTCTGCCTCTTCGACGTGAACGAGACGCTGCTCGACCTCGCGGCGCTCGACCCCTACTTCGAGAAGGCCTTCGGCGACGCGGGCGTGCGGCGCCTGTGGTTCTCGCAGCTCCTGCAATCCGCCCTCGTCGCCACCGTGACAGGGGCGTACTCGGACTTCGGCACTATCGGCGGGGCGGCGCTGGAGATGGTCGCCGAGCGCCAGGGAGTGCGCCTCTCGGAAGAGGACAGGGAGCGGATCCTCGGCGGCATGCGCGAGCTGCCGCCGCACCCCGAGGTGCCCGAGAGCCTGGAGCGGTTGCGCGACGCGGGGCTCAGGCTGGCCACGCTGACGAACAACACGCGGCAGGTAGCCGAGGCCCAGATGGAGAGCTCCGGGCTGCGCGGCTACTTCGAGCAGATCCTCTCGGCCGACGCGGTCGGGCGCCTCAAGCCCGCTCCAGAGCCCTACCGCATGGCCGCCGAGAGCCTCGGGGTCGAGGTCGAAGGGGTACGCCTTATTGCGGCCCACGCCTGGGACGTGGCGGGCGCGCTGCGCGCCGGCTGCGCGGCGGCCTTCGTTGCGCGGCCCGGGATGGTGCTCGACCCCCTGGTCGAGCGTCCGGACGTGGTCGGTAGCGACCTGAGTGAGGTCGCGGACCGCATCCTCCAGGTCGAAGCGGGGTAGCAGGGACCGCAGCCGCGTGGCGCAGCCGACTCTCCTCGCCATGTTCTTCTACGGCACGCTCAAGCGCGGGCACGCCAATCACGAGCGGTTCTGCCGCGGGTACCTGCGCGTCGAGGAGGCGACGGTCCGGGGGCGGCTCTACGACCTCCACTTCGGCTACCCGGCTCTGGTGGTGGACGAGGGAGAGATCCGCGCGGTCGGTACCGCCGACCCGGCGCGCGACGCCGCAGAGCAGCGGTCCGTGAGTCCAGTCGGGGTGGGTCCACCCGGCGGCCCGCGCGTCTCGGGCGAGCTCTTCACCTTCGACGATCCCGAGGAGAGGCTGCCGGCGCTGGACCTCCTGGAGGGATTCGACCCAGCCGACGCGTCCAGCCCCTACCGGCGCGTGCTCATACCGGTCGAGGCCTCTGGCGGCCCGCTGCTGGCCTGGGCCTACGTGGTAGAGAGATCCTCGGGCGTCTACCTCCCGGGTGGACGCTGGCCGGGG
>DATACV010000355.1:0-1820 GCA_036258875.1 Rubrobacteraceae bacterium | reverse complement strand
GTCAAGATCACCGACGAGGGGAGCGGCCCGCCGGCCTTCGATTCGGAGACGCCGGATCTCGAGGCCAAGCTGGAGGGCGTGCAGACGCCGCGCGGCTGGGGGCTCTTCCTCATCAAGAGCATGGTCGACGAGATGAACGTGACCGGCGACGAGCACCACCACACAGTCGAGCTGATAGTTCACCTCGACGACCGAGCGGAAGGAGGCAAGTGATGGCCGTGCGGCACCTGGAGGTGGGGGTGCGACGGGAACCCGGCGGTACCGTGCTCGACCTGAAGGGCGAGATCAACGGCTTCGCCGAAGGTTCCCTCGACGCCGCCTACGCCGAGGCGGAGAAGGACAACCCAGAAACCATCCTCCTGAACTTCGAAGGGGTGGACTACATCAACTCGACGGGGATAGCCCTGATCGTGGGCCTGCTCGCCAGGGCACGCGCCGCCAAGCGGCGCCTCGTGGCCTACGGGCTCTCCGACCACTACGTCGAGATCTTCAATATCACCCGCCTCTCGGACTTCGTGAACGTCTTCCCGGACGAGGAGAGCGCCCTGAGCGGGGCGGCCTGAGATGGACGCG
Organism: Rubrobacteraceae bacterium; assembly: GCA_036258875.1. GTDB lineage: Bacteria > Actinomycetota > Rubrobacteria > Rubrobacterales > Rubrobacteraceae > JALYGY01. The sequence goes on along the minus strand of DATACV010000355.1, from coordinate 1,247 downwards.
GAGGATCTGCACGGCTCGCTCCACGCGCTGCGCGGCGAGTTCGAGGGGGTCTTGTTGATAAGCCGGGAAAGGAGAGAGGACATGCCCCAGGCACAGGTAACTATGGACGTGCGCAAGGTGAACGAAGGCGTGAGCGTCATCGACGTCAAGGGCGAGCTCACCGCGTTCGCCGAGGGCGTCCTGATGGACGCCTACAGCCAGGCCAGCGACGGGCGGGTTCGCGCCATCATCCTGAACTTCGAGGGCCTGGAGTATATGAACAGTAGCGGCATCGGGTTGCTGGTGACGCTGCTCATCCGCATCAACCGCGAGAAGCAGCAGCTGCTCACCTACGGCCTCTCCGAGCACTACCGGAACATCTTCCAGATCACGCGCCTCGACGACGCCATCGGGATCTACGACTCCGAGGAGGAGGCCGTCCGGGCGGGCGCGGCTTGAGAGAGGCTTCAGGCATCAGGTCTTAGCTGAAGGCCGGGGAAGAGCAAAGATGACCGGGCAAACGCCACACAGTCGGGAGCACAGCGAAGGGCGACAGGCCGGGCGCGACGCCGCCCACTGGGCACGCTACGTGGAGACGCTCGAGGTGGGGCAGGGGAGCGTTGCCCCCAACGTCCAGGGCCGTCGCGTGGTCGGTCCCTTGCAGGGTTTCGGCAAGATGTGGCAGAAGACCTACACCGCGCGCCTGGAGGGCGCGAGCGCGTCGCCATCGGAGGTGGTCGAAGCCTGGCGGACGCGGTTCCCCGAGCTCTCCGGGTTCGGGGAGAAGGGGTTCCGCGTGCCTTCTGGCGGCCTCGTCCCCGGCGCCGTGGCCCTGCTCGGGGGCCTGAGCGGCGTCATGGTGCTCTACTCCGACGAGGAGTCCTTTACATACATGACCCCCGAGGGGCACCCTTTCTCCGGTTGGATCACCTTCAGCGCCCACAGAGACCAGGACGCCACGACGGTCGCCCGGGCCCACCTGCTCATCCGCGCCAACGACCCGCTCTACGAGCTGATGATGCCTCTGGGCCTGCACAGGCTCGAAGACAGGACCTGGCAACGCACGCTGAGGAACGTGGCGGCATACTTCGGCGCCGACGACGCCGAGGTCGAGACCCGCGTCGTCTGCGTCGACCCCGGACGCCAGTGGCACCGCTACAAGAACATCCGGCACAATGCCCTGATCCTCTCGGCGCTCCACGTCGACGTAGCGGGGTGGTGATCGACCAGAAGGCATCACGCAAGATCTGTAGGGGCGGTTGGCGAAC
>DATACV010000354.1:0-5782 GCA_036258875.1 Rubrobacteraceae bacterium | reverse complement strand
CTTGGCAGCCCGCGGCAGGTAGTCGAGGACGTAGTGCTCGAAGGAGAGGTCCCTGTCCTCGTCTCCTGGGATACCCCAGTCGAGCAGATACACGTCGAAGCCCTCCCCGACGAGGTACTCGATGAGGCTGTTGTTCGGGATAAGGTCGAGCACGTAGGGGCGGTTTATGAGGGCGTAGACTATGAGGATGGGGACGGGGTACTTCTTGGGCTTCTGTGGCTCGTAGCGGTAGAGCTTCGCTTTGTTCTTGGTCCAGACCACCTCTTTAGGCGTCCGGCCGGTCTCGACTGGATCCTTTTCGAGGATGAGGTGCGCGCCCGTGGCGTACTTCTTCAGGCGGATGGTCTCCGGGTTGTCCCGGTCGTCGACCCCGATCCGCACGGCCGGTCTCAGGGCTGGGGGTCGCGCCGTGCGTCCTCCTGGTAGGTCACGTCGCGGGCGGTAAACCAGCCTTCAGAGAGGGCCTTTCGCGTGGCCTCGCCCCTCGAGCCGACGTCCATCTTGGCGTAGAGGTTCGCCAGGTGCCGCTTGACGGTCGCCTCCGACAGGGAGAGGAAGGCGGCGATCTGGCGGTTGGAGAGGCCGCGGGCCGCGAGGAGCAGGATCTCCAGCTCCCTACCCGAGGGCTCCTCCCTGCCCCTCTCCTCCACCCGTTGGAGCACCGCGCGGGGGATGGCCAGGATCACGTTGTCCCCGCGCGGTCCCGAGGGACCGCTGGCAGCGGCTCTCACCGCCGCGAGGAGGTCCTCCAGCGAGGCGCTCTTGACCAGGTAGCCGCTAGCCCCGCGCGCCAGCAGCTCGCGCACCAGGCGCGGGCTGTCGAACATGGTGACTATAAGGACGCGCGGCTGCGGCCAGAGCGTGAGCATCGCGTCCATCGCCTCGGCAGCCCCCATCACCGGCATCTCGACGTCGAGGACGACGACGTCCGGCTTCATCTGCCGGGCCAAGGCCACGGCCTCCCGCCCGTTTTCGGCCTCGCCGACGACCTCTATCGTTTCGTCGGTGGAGAGCATCTCCTTGAGGCCCTGGCGAAACATGGTGTGGTCGTCCGCCAGCAGCACCCTTATGCGACCGTCCTCCGTCATGACCTCTCCTCCAGCGGCACCGAGACCGTTACCCTCGTGCCCCCCTTGGGGGCGGCGGAGATCTCGAGGGTCCCGTTCAGGAGCGCGGCGCGTTCCCGCATGGATCTGATCCCGCCTCCACGACGCGCCTTCCTGTACTCGAACCCTCGCCCGTCGTCCTCGACGCGGCCGACTACGCCCTCGGGGGAGATGGTCAGCTCCAGCGCTATCTCCCCGCAGCCCGAGTGATTCAAGGCATTTCGGACCGCCTCGCGCAGGATCACGAAGAGCTGGTTGCGGGTCTCCGGCGGCAGAGACGCCTCGTCGCCGTCCAGGGAGAGGTCCACGCGGACGTTCGGGGGGACGAGGTCGCGCAGGAGGTCCGCTAGCGCCGCCTCCAGGCCCCGCCGCACCTCCGGCTGCCTGAGCTCCATGGAGAGATATTTGGTGGAGTGGAGAGCCCTCTTGACCGACTCCTTGGCGAGCTCCATCTTGATCTCCGCCCGCTCGGGGTCGCTGTCCTTGAGGGCCTCGTGCAGCTCGAGGCTCTGGTGCACGAGCGCCATGTCGTGGGCCACGCGGTCGTGCAGCTCGCGCGAGAGGCGGCGGCGCTCCTCCGCGTGGGCGCGAGCCGTCAACTCGTGGGCCACGAGACGCTCGCGCTCCTCCTCGGCCTTCCTGCGCTCGCTGACGTCTACCACGAATTCCACGCTCTCTTCCGCGCCGAGACGCGTCGCGGCGAACAGTCCCCACCAGCGCGAGCCATCCTTTCGGATGTACTCCTTTTCGTAAGGGGTGGTGCGTCCGGTTTTCTGCAGCTCCTCGACGGCTTGGAGAGAGCGGGGCATCCATTCCGGCGGCGTCAGAACGTCCCACCGCAACAGGCCTTCCGCCAGGTCCTCGCGGCTGTAGCCACCCATGCGAAGGAAAGCGTCGTTGGCGTCGGTTATCTGTCCGTCGGCCTTGAAGAAGATGACGCCGACGGTCTCGATCGCGATCGTTCGCTGCAGCCGCTCCTCGCTCTCGCGGAGCGCAGTCTCAGCCCGGCGGCGCTGGGTGACGTCCTGGCCGATCTTCAGGAACCCGCGCGGTAGCCCTCTGGCGTCGGGCAAAGGTCTGGTCATCCCGTCGATGAACACGCGGGAACCATCCTTACGCAGGTGCCACCTTACGTCGGGGGCCACCCCATGCTCACGGGCGATAGCGAGTTCCTTCTCCGGCTCGCCGCTCGCCCGATCTTCCGGCACGAAGAGCATCGCCGTCGATTGCCCGATGGCCTCTTCGGCGCTCCAGCCGAAGACGGCAGCGGCGCCGGGCGGCCAACTCTCGATCCGCCCGTCGAGGTCGGTGGTATAGATCGCGTAGTCCAGTGCGCTTTGCACGATCAGGCGGTACCGTTCCTCGCTCTCATTGAGAGCCTCCTCGGCCTTCTTGCGCTCGGTGATGTCCTGGAGGTACACCGAGACCCCCTCAGACGAGGGATAGGCGCTGCCGTAGACCCAGGCGTTTAAGTCTGGCGAGATAGCTTCGAAGCTGGTGCTCACGCCTTCGTCCATAGCGCGGCGGATCTCGCGGAAGGCCTCGGAGTCGGCCACCTGGGGGAACTCTTCCCACAGGTTCTTGCCCAGAAGATCCGCCCTTGTCCTGGCCCAGAACTGCTCCGCCTTGCTGTTGACGTAGGTGAAAAGCCAGCCACGGTCTAAGGCGAAGAAGGCGTCGCTGATACTCTCCAGAATGTCGAACCGTCCCCGCTGCGTGTCCTCGTACTGGACAAGGGAATCGTTGCGCTCCACGGGATCCGAGATCTTCTTGCCAGGCACCAAACGTATGTCCCTCGCTGTGATCTGCTGCCAGCTATGCTTCCCTCGCAGGAGGCGGGTCCGAAGCGATATCGGCGCCACGCGTCCGGCAAGCATCAAAAGGTTTCATGCGATTATAGTGCATCCCTGGAGCGCGAGCCTTGCGGTGCGCCTCCCGCCCATATCCTGGCAACCTGCGGCACGAAGACGTGATCTACCTGTCGTGGAGAGCTCGGGGGGTGTCAGCTACGTGCTGACGAGGCCAGTTGGTCTGACGGGCCGAGGCGGCGTCGGAGCCACCCTGGCGAGCCAGTGACGTTCTTAGACGTTTTCTGCCCAACCTTCCCGCGGAAGACCACGCGCGAAACCACCCGCCGGAGAGAGCCGCCCAAGCCGCGGTTCTTGACTAACTCAAACCCGGATGCCCTGTTCGGCGAGCGCGAGGTCCAGAAAGCGGTCCCAGTTCTCGGCGATCCTCTCGGCCATCGCCTCTTCCTCGGCGCGGTTCTGGCGTGCGACGGCGGCCGTCTCTTCGTCGCCCGCGCGCTCGGCCAACCTCTCGAGCAGCTCGTAGGCGGCTATCTCGAGGTGCTCGGTGACGAAGGCGTCGCGGGCGTTCTGCACCGGCTTGTCCGAGCGGAGCACGTCGGCTATCCCCTTGACCTGCGCTGTGGCGATAGCCGCTATGTCCTTGCTCGCGGACGCCAGCCCGGGGCCGCCGCCCAGCGCCTTCAGGCGCTCGGCGAGGCGTTGTTGCTGGCGCCGGCTCTCCTCTTTGTGGCGCTTGAGGAGGCGCACGATCTCCTCGTCTCTGGTCGTCACGATCATGGAGTCGAGCATGAGGAGCACGTTCTGCTCCAGGGCGTGGACGTTCTGCACGTAGTCGATGAGCTTCGCGCGCAGCCTGTCTTCTCGGGTCAAGGTCTCTCCTCTCTTGCGTACCCCGTCGTGGTACCCGCTCCGCACCATCCGAAACCGCCCGAGCTCGCGCCCGCCCAGCACCGACCGCCCGAGGACGGAGCCGTCCGCGGCGGCCTCCAGCTCGTCCACCACCCCCGAGAACGGCAGCCTGTAGACCAGCGCGACCCGACCTTCGCGCCGCTCGACCGCGAACGGGTAGGCGAGAAAGGGTCCGACCCGGGTCTCCCCGCTCTCGCCGTGGATGCGCTTCCACACGCCGACCATCGGCGGCAGCAGGCCGCCCAGGCGCTCGACGCGCCAGTCGCCTTCGAGCCTCACGACCTTGCCCGCAGGAGCGCCGCCGTGCCGAGCGCCGCGCATGCGATGGCCCCGCGCTTCACGGTCGGGTGGGTGTCGAGCCAGGTGACGAGGCTCCTCCGGAGCGTCTGGCCGTCGAAGTCCCCGTCCGTCCTGTTCTGGTCCGGCATCGGATCGAAGAGCCCGTCGGGGCCGTCCGCGGCCTTGGGCTCGTCGGTCATCTGGGTCCCGAAGCCGCCGCGTAGCATGATGGCGTCCATCAGGCGCGGGGAAAGGCGCTGGCCCAGGACGAGCCCCTTGCCCGCCCCCCCGGCGACGATGTCGCGCGGCGCCTTCTCGGCGGCGTAGAGGATGGCGTCTGCCACCACCCCCGGCGCGTACATCGGCGGGAAGCCCTTCGGTTTCACGCCGAGTCTGGTGCGCGCCTTGTCGAAGAAGGGCGTATTTATGGCCGCGGGCATCACGTTGGTGACCCCGATCGGCCACCCCTCCCGCCTGAGCTCGACGCGCAGGGTCTCCAGGAGGCCGTCCACCCCGTGCTTGGCCGCGCAGTAGGCGCCCTGCAGCGGCACAGCCCGCCTGCCGACGACCGAGGTGACGTGGACCAGTGCCCCGCGCCCCTCGCGCTTCAGGTGCGGCAGCGCGGCCATCGCGCCGTAGGCCTGCCCGAGGAGGTCGATCTCGACGACCCTCCTGAACTCTTCGGGGGTCGTCTGGTCGAACGGGGCGAAGATGGAGACAGCGGCCAGGTGCACCCAGGTGTCGAGCCGGCCGTACTCCTCGGCCGCCCGGTCGGCGACCGCCTTTACTTGCTCGAAGTCCGCCACGTCGGCGGCCACGGCCGTCGCCTCTCCGCCCCGGCCCTTGACCTCCTCCACCAGGGAGCCGAGGCCCTCTTCGCTCCGGGCGGAGACCACAACCCTCGCGCCCCTCTCCGCGAACAGCAGGGCGGCCTCGCGCCCGATCCCGCTCGAGGCACCCATCAGGGCGACTACCTGCTCCTCAACCGGCTTCAGCTTCACGGTCCGTCCTCCCGGGCGCGCTCGCATGACACTGGCCGGCGGTGGGGATAGCACCCTCTTACCCGGGGTCTCACCGCCGGTCTCAACGCGTTCTGGTCGTGGCCGCGGCGAGCAGCTCGGTTGCGCCCGCGAGTACGTGCGGCACCCAGTGGCGCGGCCCCTCCTTGGCGAAGCCGAGCAACCACGGCGAGGAGGCGAGCAGTGCGCCGCTGGTGGCGTCCATCGCCAGGTGCACGGGCATGGGAAGCACCCTCACGGCGCCTAGCTCGTAGTCCGTGAGCAAGCTGTAGAGCGCCGCGCCCCCGCCCGCCAGCCGGAAGACGCGCGCCGAGGCAGGGACGTCCGTGAGGCCGAGCAGGCTCGGGGCGGAGAGCAGCATCCCGCCCGAGAGGTAGTCGAGTACGCCGTGCGTCCGCGTCGAGATCACCCTCATCTCTCCTCCTTCAGTACTCGTGCTTTCCGAACTCGTAATCCACGCGGTTCGCCCAGGCGAACTTGCCGAGGGCGAAGATGAGCGCCATGAGCGCGTAGCGCAGCATCATGCGCGGGGTCCCGTGCTCCCTGTAGCGCCTGTCGGAGACGAAGACCCGCTCCTCCACTATCCCGAAGCGCCGCCCCTTCGCGAGGCGCCGGATCAGCTCTATGTCGTCGAACTTGAGGCCCGGGTCGAAGCCCC
>DATACV010000353.1:0-4249 GCA_036258875.1 Rubrobacteraceae bacterium | reverse complement strand
CGAGCATCGCGTCTATGTAGGTCTGCATGCGCCGGTCGAGGGCGCGCTCGGCGGAGGACGTGACCTCCTCGAAGCGCTCCAGCTCCCACGCCTCGACGTTCTGGCGTACGTAGTAGGAGGCGAGACCGGTGAGCAGCAGCGTTACCCCAAGGACCACGTAGGCGACCGCCATGCGGCCTAGCCCCTCGCGCGCGGAGCCCCTCAACCGCTCCAGCACCACCAGCCCGGACTTCACGGGCCTCACACCGCGCTAGGGGGAGCCTCGTTCAGGACCAGCCAGTAGCTCTTGAGCTGCTCTACAGCCCGCACGAACTGCTCGAAGTTGACCGGCTTGCGGACGTAGCTGTTGGCGCCGAGGCCGTAGCCTTCGAGCATGTCTCTCTGCTCCCTGGAGGTGGTCAGGATGACCACGGGCAACAGCCGCGTCCTCTCGTCGGCCCTGAGGCGCCTCAAGACCTCGAGGCCGTCTATCTTGGGCAGCTTGAGGTCGAGCAGGATCAACTGCGGCATGACGCTGGTGTCCCTGCCGGCGTACTCGCCGGTGCCGAAGAGGTAGTCGAGTGCCTCGACGCCGTCGCGGACCACGACCACCTCGCCGGTGACGTCGTTCTTCCTGAGCGCCCGCAACGTGAGGAGCTCGTCGTCGGGGTTGTCCTCGACCAGCAGTATGACCTTGTCCGTCATCCCGCCCCGGCTATCAGTGCGCCCTGCGGGCGCCGCCGTCCACCCTGTCTGCCACGAACGGGTACCGGTAGTCCTCGCCCCCGTTTACCCTGTAGGCCGCGTAGCAACCGTGCGCCAGGGGGACGACGGCGAGCACGAACGCCAGCGGCACGAGCACTATGGCCGCCATGCCGAGCGTCACCACCGACAGGATGACCGTGACCAGAACGTAGGCGAGGAAGATGACGATCCAGGCCACCTGGTACCAGAAAGCCTGGGCGGCGTGGAAGCGCACCCGCGCCGAGCGGTCCTTGTAGAGTAGCCAGACCAGGAGCGCGCCGAACGGCACGAGACCGACGAGCCCGGCTAGCACGCTCAGGTGCGCGACGACGGACCACGTCTTCTCGTCTTGAGGACTCATCTGTTCGGTCGCGGGACCACCTAGCCCACCGTGGTTCTCTTGCATCAGCTCTCCTTCCGTCCCGGCTCTCGCGTGCGGCCCGGAGCACCGGGCGTCGTAATCTTAGCCCCACCTCACGAGATCGGGTATCACTCAAATGAGTGATTTTTCCATGTGGCCCGGCTTCGCCGGGCAGCACGCCCGCGTGAAGCGGGCTTGTCAGCACGCGTCGGGCCTGCGGCCCTCGCTTGTCAGCGTGCTGAAAAAGAAACGGGCCGGCTTCCAGGAGGGGGGAGATGGGGCGCCGACCCGCTGATGTGAGATCGAGCCGGCCCATAAAGGAGGGGGGAAGGTATATGGTGCCAACTCGCTCTTGTGGCAGCGATTATGCACCCCTGCGTCCCGGCGTACATCACTCAAATGAGTGATTTTTCGAAAGTTTTTTCAGGCATCAGGGTTCAGGTGTCAGAGGGCATGGCGAGAGGGGCGCGCCTTTTCGCGGGGCGAGGTGCTAAGGCTTTGAGGTGTTGAGGTTTTGAGGGTAGGGTGGTAGGGACCCCGCCAACCCTGAAAGCCTGAAAACCTGAGAACCTCCTGCCCGAGAGCCCGTACTCCCCTCAGAGCGCTATCCGCCTGTAGCCTGAGGCCTCTTTATTGCCGCCGGGGCGAGGCGCTAATAGAATGTTATGCACGGTTCGACGGAGAGGATGCGACTCATGTTACCGACGCGGGGCCGGAGCGTGCCCGGCGGCGCCCGGGATCCGGGGGGGGTCGGCGCCTGATGGGCGTGCCGCTCAGGGTGTTGCTAGTCGAGGACTACGAAGACGACGCCCTGCTGCTCGTGAGGGAGCTGCGGCGCGGCGGCTACGACCCCGTCTACGCGCGGGTCGACACCGCGGAGGCCATGGAGGCCGCGCTCGAGGAGCGGGAGTGGGATCTCGTCATCGCCGACCACTCCATGCCGGCCTTCAGCTCGCTGGCGGCGCTGGAGCTCCTCCGGGGCAAGGGCTACGCTGACCTGCCTTTCATCATCGTCAGCGGCCAGATAGGCGAGCAGGTAGCCGTCGAGGCGATGAAGGCCGGGGCGCAGGACTACCTCATGAAGGACAACGTCGCCAGGCTTAACACCGCCATCGAGCGGGAGCTCAGGGAGGCGGAGAGCAGACGGGAGCGTCGGCGGGCCGAGGATGAGCTCAAGGTATCCGAGACGCGCTTCAGGCTAATGATCGAGCAGTCCCCCTTGAGCATCCAGATCTTCTCCCCCGACGGCCGGACGCTCCGCGTCAACCGGGCGTGGGAGCGGCTCTGGGGGGTGACGCTCGACCAGATCCCGGACTACAACGTGTTGCGAGACCAGCAGCTGGTCGAGAAGGGGGTGATGCCCTTCATCGAAGAGGGCTTCGCCGGACGGGCGAGCTCCATCCCCCCCGTCAAGTACGAGCCTGAGGAGACCATCCCGGACGTGAGCGACGTTACCCACCGCTGGGTGCGAGCGTTCATCTACCCCGTCAAGGACGAGGGCGGCAGCGTCCAGGAGGTCGTCCTGGTCCACGAAGACATCACCGAGCGCATGAAGGCCGAGGAGGAGCGCCGGCTGGCCGAGGAGAAGTACCGGGGCATCTTCGAGAACGCGGTCGAGGGGATCTTCCAGACCACCCTCGAGGGGCGTTTCGTCACGGCGAACCCTGCGCTGGCGCGCATGTTCGGCTACGACTCGCCTGAGGACCTGCTCGAGAACGTCTCGGACGTCGCACAGCAGCTCTACGCGGACCCCGAGCGCCGGGAGGAGTTCAACCGCCTGATAGTGCGCGACGGCTACGTCTCAGGGTTCGAGATCCAGATGCGGCGCAAGGACGGGGGCACGATGTGGGCCTCGGCGAGCGCGCGGGCCACCCGCGACGCGGAGGGCGTGCTCGTCGGCTACGAGGGCACGGTCGAGGACATAACCGGGCGCAAGCGGGCCGAGCGGGCGCTGGGCGAGATCCGGGAGGCCGAGCGCCGCCGCATAGCCCGCGAGCTGCACGACGGGGTCTTGCAGGACCTCACCTACGCCATGCAGTCCCTGCGGGTCACCCGGAGGATGCCGGCCGAGTCGAGGAGCGACGAGGAGACGGACAGGCAGATCGAGGCGCTCAAGAGGGCGGTGGAGGGCTTGCGCGACGCGATCTACGAGCTCAGGCTGGAGAGCGCCCAGGAGCAGCCGCTGGCCCGCACGCTGGGCGCCATCGTGGAGCTCAACCGCCAGATGGATCCCGCCCGCGCGCTCGAGCTGGTAGTCGACGAGGGATTTCCGGCCTCGGTCTCCGGACCGGCGAGCCTCGAGGTCGCGCGCATCGTCCAGGAGGCTCTCGCCAACGTCAGGCGCCACTCGGGGGCGAGCCGCGCCACGATCACCTTAGGGACGGTGGGCCGCGAGGCGTGGGTGGGGGTCGAGGACGACGGCAGGGGCTTCGAGCCGGGGCAGCCCGCCGGCATGGGGCTCGTGGGGATGCGCGAGCGGGCGTCGGCGCTCGGGGGGAGCCTGGAGATCGAAGGCCGGAGGGACGCGGGGACGCGGGTGCTCCTCCGGGTGCCGCTGCCCGTCCTCGTGGGCGAGGGCTCCGAGTACTCGAACGCTCCCAATTAGGGCCCTTGTCCGCACCACTCCAACCGAAGCTGGTATATTCGTTGAGTGGTGCAAGGGGAGAAGCACACCAGCGGAGGGCGGGAGATGCAACGTCTGTTGCTCGTCGAAGATCACGCCTCGTTCAGGCAGACGCTCGCGCTGGTCTTTGAAGGGGAGCCGGATTTCGAGGTGGTGGCGCAGGCCGGCACCGTCGCCGAGGCGCGCAAGGTGATGGAGTACCGCGAGGCCGACCTGGCGGTAGTGGACCTCTCGCTTCCCGACGGCGAGGGGGTGGAGCTGATCGAAGACCTCCGCGAGACCAACCCGCACTTCGCGGCGCTGGTCCTCACCGCGAGCCTGGATCGGGCCGAGCACGCCAGGGCCGTCGAAGCCGGGGCCGCAGGCGTCTTGCACAAGTCGGCAGACGTGGACGAGATCCTGGACGCGACCCGGCGCCTCGGCGCGGGAGAGACCCTCCTGTCCCCCGAAGAGCTGGTCGAGCTGCTGCGCATAGCGGGCCAGAGCCGCGAGGAGGAGCGCGAGGCCCGCGCGAGCATCGAGCAGCTCACCCGCCGCGAGCG
>DATACV010000352.1:0-1607 GCA_036258875.1 Rubrobacteraceae bacterium | reverse complement strand
ACTGCACCACGGCGCCCTGGTCGGCAGGCTCGACGCCAAGGCCCACCGCAAGGAGGGGCTGTTCGAGGTCAGGGCGCTGCACCTGGAGCCGGGCACGCCGGTCACCGAAGACCTCGTCTCGGGACTCGCCGGGGCTCTGCGCGCCTGCGCCGACTGGCACGGCACGCCGGAGGTTCTGGTCCGACGCTCCGATCCATCAAAGCTCGCCAAGCCGCTGCACACCGCGCTCGGGGGAGAGACCGGAACCCCCTAGCCCGTGCGCTAGCGGGCGCACTGACACGGAGGTAAAGCGGCGGTCGAACGTGCGTGGACACCGCCGGTAGATTAAGCTGGTTGCATGGCAACGGACGGGCATGAACACGAGGGTAGCTCCGACCGCGAGGGTGCGATTCGGGGCGGCGCATCCGAGCGGGGCGCGCACAAGCCGGTGATCTTCGCCGTCGACGCCGGGGCGGAGTCCTTCGCCAGGATCGAGCTCGGGCTTCGCCGGCGCTACGGCAACGAGTACCGGGTCATCTGCGAGACGTCGGCGATGTGGGGCCTGAAGAGGCTCAGGGACATGAGGGCGGCCGGCGAGGAGGTGGCCCTCATCCTCGCCGACCAGTGGATGCCGGACATCACCGGCGTCGAGTTCCTCGCCCGCGCCAGCCGGCTCTTCCCTACCTCCAAGCGGGCGGTGCTCGTGGAGTGGGGCGACAGGACGACCCAGGAACCGGTTCTCAAGGCGATGACCCTAGGCAACACCGACTACTACGCAAACAAGCCCGAGCGGCCGGGCGACGAGCACTTCCACAAGCTGGTTGCCGAGTTCCTCTACGACTGGGCCAAGGCGCACAACAGGCCCGTGTTCGCGGAGATCCGCGTGGTGGGCGACCGGTGGTCAGCGCGCTCGCACGAGCTCAGGGACGTCCTCAACCGCAACGGCATCCTGCACGAGTTCTACGCCGCTGAGGCTGAGGCGGGCCAACAGCTACTTTCCCGGCTCGGCAAGAGCTCCGCCAAACTCCCGGTCGCGGTGCTTCACGACGGTCAGGTAATAGAAGACCCCTCGAACGCCGACCTAGCCGACGCCATCGGCATCAACCGCCCGCTGGGCCGGCGGAGGTTCGACCTGCTGATCGTGGGTGCTGGACCGGCGGGGCTCGCGGCGGCCGTCTACGGCGCCTCCGAGGGGCTGAGCACCCTTGTCGTGGAGGGCGAAGCGGTAGGCGGCCAAGCGGGGACGAGCTCATCGATCAGGAACTACCTCGGTTTCCCCTGGGGCGTGGAAGGCGCCGAGCTCGCGCAGAGGGCCACCGAGCAGGCGTTGTGGTTCGGCGCCGTCTTCCGATTCATGCGCAACGCCACCGCGCTGCGCTCGGAGGGGAGGGAGCTGCTGTTAACCCTCTCCGACGGGACCGAGGTAGAGGGCCGCGCGGTCGTCCTGGCCACCGGGGTCTCATACCGGCGCCTGGGCGTGCCGAGCCTGGAGGGGCTGGTCGGCACAGGCGTGTTCTACGGGGCAGCCGTGACGGAGGCCAAGGCGACTACGGGGCAGGAGGTCTACGTGGTCGGCGGCGCCAACTCCGCCGGCCAAGCGGCCACGCACCTCGCCGAGTACGCCTCGC
>DATACV010000351.1:0-5044 GCA_036258875.1 Rubrobacteraceae bacterium | reverse complement strand
GGCGGCGCTGGTGAGCACCCCCTACGGGCGCTCCCTCCTCACCAAGCTGGGGTTGCTGGCGGTTTTGCTCGGGATCGGCGCCACAAACTACCTGCTGCGGGGCCGCGGGCCGTTCGGCCGCCTCCTCGGGACCGAGCTCGTACTGGCGCTCGCCATCTTCGTGGCCACCGGCTTCCTGACGAGCCTGCCCCCCGCCACCGCCGTCTCGCGAGAGGCTACCCCCCCGCGGGACGTCGAGGTGCTCGAGGTCGGGCTGGGTCCCGTCGGCGACTCCGTCGCGAGCGGCACCGCGGTCTTCAGGGAGGGGGAGGCCGGCGTGGTACTCGACCTCGAGGTCTCTGGCCTGCCCGAACCCGAGGCGGAGTACTTCGGCGAGATCCACGAAGGCGCCTGCGAGAACGGCCAGCAGGGCAACGACAACGGCGCCGGATACGCCGACGCCGGTGAGCCTCTCCCTGGTAAGGTGCGCCTGGAGCTGCTCTCGGCCAGGAGCCCCGAGTATGCCCACGGCGGCGAAGCCCACGACGACGCCGACGTCTCGCTAGAGAGCTCCGAAGACGGCACCGGAAGGGTCGTCACCCCGGTGCGGGACTACGACACGATCGAAGAGTTGCTCTCCGGAGGTCCCAGGTACTTCGATCTCCACGCCCCCGGCCCCGGGGATCCTGGCATCGCCTGCGGCGAGATCGGGTGAGAGCGCCCGTTCGGTGATCCGGACGCAGACCACGCTCGAGACGTCCGGCCCCTGGACCAGCACCGCCTCCCACCCTACTTCACGCGCCGTTATCGGCCAGGTGCTGGTGGACCAGCCTTACCGCCATGGAGCCCTCGCCCACCGCGGAGGCCACACGCTTGATCGAGCCGCTGCGCACGTCGCCCGCGGCGAACACCCCGGGCAGGCTCGTCTCCAGAGGATATGGTTGCCGCGAGAGCCCCCTCCAGTGGTCACCCTCGAGTCCGGAACGGTCCAACGCTTCCCCCGTAAGGACGAAGCCGCTCGGGTCGAGCTCCACTGCCCCTTCGAGCCAGCCGGTGTTGGCCTCCGCGCCGATAAACACGAAGAGGCTTCGCGCCCCGAGCCTGCGACGTGCGCCCGAGCGGTTGTCCTCGACGACGAGCCCCTCGAGGCGCTCTTCTCCCACGAGCTCTCGCACCTCCGTGTTGATGAGCAGCTCGACGCCGGCGGAACCCATGATGCGTTCGACGAGGTAGCTCGACATGCTCCTGGCCAGATCGCCGCCCCTTACTAGCAGGTAGACCCTCCGCGTGCGGCCCGCGAGGTAGATCGCCGCCTGACCCGCCGAGTTGCCCCCGCCCACTATCACCACCTCTTCGCCCTCGCACGACTGGGCCTCCGCCTCCGTGGCCGCGTAGTGGACGCTCGCGCCTTCGAATTGCTCGAGCCGGGGCACCTCCAGCCTGCGGTAGCGGGCGCCCGTCGCGGCTATCACGCTTCGCGCCGCCACCTCGCCTCCTCCAGAGAGCCGGATGAGGTAGAGGCCGTCCTCCCTTCTGAGACCCACCGCCTCTTCGGGTACCGCGGTCCGGGCACCGAACTTGTCGGCCTGGACCAGGATGCGGGTGGCGAGCTCGAAGCCAGAGAGACCCGCCGGGAAGCCGGGGTAGTTCTCTATCCGCGAAGAGGTGCCGGCCTGTCCCCCCAGCGCCATCGACTCGAGAGCGAGGGTAGAGAGGCCCTCGGAAGCCCCGTAGACAGCCGCGCCGAGGCCGGCTGGCCCGGCCCCGACCACCACCAGGTCGTAGGTAACCTCCCTGGGGGCGTCCACCTTGAGGCCTATGGTGCGGGCGAGCTCCTCGTTCGACGGGTTCTCCAGCACGTCTTTGCCCTGCCAGATGACCACCGGCGTCTTCGAGGGCTCGACGCCGAACCTCTCGAGCAGGGCTCCGGCGGCTTCGGGGTCCTCCTCGAGCTCGACCCAGACGTGGAGCAGCCGGTTGCGGGCCGCGAACTCCCTCAGGCGCGCCGCGTCCCTCGAGTGGCGCGAGCCTATTATCCTCAGGCCGAAGCCGGCCCTCATACCCCACGAGCGCCTCGCGATAAAGGCCTTCAGGATGATGTCCGAGAGGTTGGGCTCCTCGGTGACCACCTCCTTCAGCCGCTCGCGAGGGATCACCAGCACCTTTCCCGCCTGGCGCATCACGGCGGAGGGGACGACGGCCTGCCCGGTGAGCATGGTCAGGTCGCCCACGAAACGGCCAGGGCGCAGGACCCCCAACGTCATCGTCTCGCCGACGAAGTCTTCGATCACCTCGACCTCGCCTTCGAGGACCACTATGAAGGCGCTGGAGCTGTCGCCCGCCCTGATGAGGGCCTCTCCGACCTCCGCTGTCCTTGTCTCCCCGTAGCGGCTGAGGACTTCGAGCTGGTCTACCCTCAGCTTCGGGGCCCTCGTGCTGCGGATCTCTTCGGTGCGATCGTTCATCGTGCGCCCTCGTAGCCAACCCGTTCCGTCAGACATGGTGCCTCTTGTGGCACTCCGGCGCATCCCTAAACCCGGACCACGCGGGAGGCGCGCCTCTCAGAACCGACACGCTGGAAGCTGCGCTAAACTGGAAAGAACCTTCAGGAAGGAGACGCAGGTGAACCCTGAGGAGTTTCTCCAGCAACTGAAGCGCGAGGTCATCGGGCACCCGGCGCTGCGGCACCCGTTTCTGGAGCGGTTCGGGGACGGCGAGGCGGATGCGGAGGGCGTGAGGACCTTCGCGATCCAGTACTACCGGCACGTGCGGGTGAGCCGGCTCTACCTCGCGGCCGTGATCTCGAACTGCCGCGACGACGAGGGGCTGCAGCTCGCCCTCGCCGGCATCCTCTTCGACGAGTACGGGCACCTGAACCCCGACGAGACCCATCCCGCCCTGTACCGGCGCTTCCTCAAGGCTCTGGGGATAGGCGAGGAGGAGTGGGAGGCTCCGCAGACCCTGCCGGAGATAGCGCTCTACATAGAAGCCCACTACGCGCTGTGCCGCAACCCTGACGTGCGGCTCGGACTCGGGGCCCTGGGGCCGGCGAGCGAGTGGCCGGTACCCCCGATCTACGTGCGGCTCACCGAGGGCCTGAAGAAGTCCGCGGGGCTGGCGGACGAGGCGCTGGAGATCTTCACGAGCCACGTCACGATGGACGTGGAGCACGCCCGCATCATGATGGAGGCCGTCGCCCCGTACGCCAGAGACGGGGAGGGCCAGAGGAGGGTGCGAGAGGGCGCCATGCGCTCGCTCGACGCACGCTCGGTGATGCTCGACGGCCTCTACAAGGCCGTCTTCAAGGAGCCGGTCCCCCTGCCCGATACCCCGTTACGCGTCGCCGGGGACTGAGGCGCGCCGGAAGCGCCATGGCGGAGTGGTACCGGGAGGATGTCGCCTACATCCACGACGTCGGCCACGCCGAGTTCGCCCTCGAGACCGCGCCCGGGATACTGGAGATCCTGGCCCGGAACGGCGTCCACGAGGGCCTCGTGGTAGACCTGGGCTGCGGCAGCGGCCTGCTGGCGCGGGAGCTGCTCGACGCCGGCTACCGCATCCTGGGCATAGACATCTCGGAGGCCATGATCGAGCTCGCCCGCCGCAGGGCGCCCGAGGCCGAGTTCCGGGTGGGGTCCCTGTTCGACGCCGACATCCCGCCGTGCGGCGCGGTCACGGCCATCAGCGAGGTCCTCAACTACATGTTCGACCCGGAGAACGAGGAGAGGGGCCTGTCCCGCCTCTTCCGGCGCGTCCACGACGCGCTCTACCCGGGCGGCGTCTTCGTCTTCGACGTGCTCGGCCCGGGGCAGGTGCCGCCCGGGTCTAAGGCGAGGGGCTTCCGCGTCGGGGAGGACTGGGCAGTGCTCTCCGAGAGGGAAGAGGACGCCGAGCGGAGGACTATGGCGCGCCGCATCGTCAGCTTCAGGAAGGTGGGGGAACACTACAGGCGCGACGACGAGGTCCACCGCGTGCGCTTGTACGACCCGTCGGAGCTCTCCGCCGCGCTCGGCGAGGTGGGTTTCCGGGTTCGGACCATGAACTCCTACGGGGAATATCCCCTGGGCGAGAATCACGCGGCGTTCGTCGCGCGCAAGCCAGCCTAGAACAACGGCCGGAAGCCAGGTTTCATATAAGCCATAACCTGAAGCGTAGACGGGGTATAACTACGCCATGCCCGAGCTACCCGAGGTCGAGACGATAAAGGAGGACCTGCGCGAGCTGGTCGTCGGCTCGGTGATAGAGAGGGCCGAGGTCCTCTACCCCGCGCTCGTCGAGCAGCCCTCTCCAGAGGAGTTCGCCCGCAGGCTCGAGGGCGTGCGGATAGTGGGGGCGCGCAGGCGGGCCAAGCACCTCATCGTCGAGCTCGACTCCGGCGACGCGCTGGTCTTCCAGCTCAAGATCGGGGGGCAGTTGTTGCTGGTCCCGCCCGTGGAGGAGCCGCAGACGGCGCTGATGCTCGTCCTCCACCTGGACGGGGGCCGGCGGCTGTTCTTGCGGGACCAGACGGAGTTCACCAGGGCCAGGATGCTCGACGGGGGAGAGCTCGAGGCGCGGCTCTCGTCCCTGGGGCCCGAGCCGCTCGAGGACGGGTTCGCGATAGAATATCTGCGTGAGACCCATGGGGGCAGGAGAGCCCAGATAAAGCCATTGATCCTGGACCAGAAGGTAGTAGCCGGCGTGGGCAACATCTACGCCGACGAGATCCTCTTCGACGCGCGGCTGCACCCGCGGCGCAAGGCGAACACGCTCTCCGAGCCGGAGTGGCGGGCGCTCTACGAGGCGATCCGGAAGAACCTCGCCGCGGGGGTCGAGCACAGGGGCACGACGGTGCGCCTCTACCGCGACGTCCTGGACCGCCCTGGCGAGCACCAGAACCACCTGCGGGTCTTCGAGAAGCACGGCGAGCCGTGCCCGGAGGGGTGCGGGGGCGAGGTGGTGCGGGAGAAGGTAGGCGGAAGGCCGACGCACTACTGCCCGGCGTGCCAGCCCGAAGATGGTCCGGGGCAGAGCGGGCAGTTAGAATTGGGATAAAGGCTACAGGCTGCAGTAGGGGCGGGTGGGG
>DATACV010000350.1:0-4931 GCA_036258875.1 Rubrobacteraceae bacterium | reverse complement strand
CGGCCCAGAGCGGGCGCGCCGCCGCGGGCATCTCGCGCATCTTCAGCCAGGCGTAGTAGGAGACGACGTTCGAGCCCACGAGCGTGCCGTCCACGTCGAAGATCGCCGCCACCTCCCCCGGCTTCTCCTCCGCCACCTTCCTGCGCTTCTTGCGGCTCGGGCGCGTCGTGAGCGCCGGCAGGTGCGTCCCCTGCAGCCACCCTCTCCAGTCCAGGGCGGAGATGTCGAACGGGAACCTCTCCCTGTCCTCTTGCGGGAGCGAATCGAAGAGCCTCGCGGTGCGCGTTGTCGAGAAGGTCGCGGTCGCCGAGGAGTACGGCCCGTAGATGCGGCTGTAGTAGAGGCTCATACGCGCGCGCTTCTCGGCGCGCGCGATCCTGCCGCGCAGATCCGCGGTGATGTGCCCCTCGGGCATGTGCGAGACCACCTTCCCGGCCACCTCGAGACCCGCGAGCTCGGCTCTGAGCCGGCGCTCCACGGCCCGGCGTCCCGGGAAGCTCCACTCGGCGGGCTGCAGCGGGCGCCCGCCCGAGTCGCGCAAGGGGTTCTCGAGGAAGTACTCCCTGACGTGCTCGTAGAGCTCGCGGTAGCGCAGCGGGTTGCGGTCCCCCGAGGCCACCTGGAAGACCTCGGGCTCCCCGGGTCGCCGCGTCGCCGCCGCGAGAGTGGCGTTCACGACGTGGTCCACGGGGACGATGTCTATGAGGCTCTCCGGGTCGCCGGGGAACTCGCGGATGATCCCCTTGGCGAAGGCCATGATGATGGGGTCGGCCATCCTGGAGCCCTGGATCCAACCCGGATAAGGCTCGTGGTGGCTGCTCTCGATGATCGCCGGCCTCAGGATGATGAGCGGCGTCTCCCCCCTCTCCCTCACGGCCATCCGTTCCGCGAGCGACTTGGTGAAGGTGTAGATGTCGTGCCAGCCAAGAGCGCGGGCGCGCTCGGTCCCGCGCTCGACGAGGCGCTCGCGCATCCAGGCCCGCCTTAGCTGGTCCACCCTCCCGGCGACCTCGTCTTCCTCGCCGACCATCCCGAGCTCGTTGCGCGCCTCCCTCTCGAAGCGCCTGAGCAACGAGCGCTCCCTCGAGGCCTCGTCCACCTCGCGCACCACGCCCTCGAGGTTGGACACCTCCTCGTAAGGGTCGAGGATCGCCCCGTTGGGCGACTCGTTCCCGGGCGGCTCCTCGGGCGCGAAGCCC
Source organism: Rubrobacteraceae bacterium (assembly GCA_036258875.1). Classification (GTDB taxonomy): domain Bacteria; phylum Actinomycetota; class Rubrobacteria; order Rubrobacterales; family Rubrobacteraceae; genus JALYGY01. The sequence goes on along the minus strand of DATACV010000350.1, from coordinate 3,732 downwards.
TCGCGCATGCCGGCGACGTAGGCTGTCGATACGTGCAGGAAGAGCGGCCTCTTCACCCAGCCGCGCGCGAGCCGCAAGAGCCCCAGGGTGCCGTGGACGTTCGACTCGACGGCGGCGTCCAGCGGCGCGTCGAAGACCACCGAGGCGGCGGAGTGGATCACGACGTCCACCTCGCGCGAGAGCTCGGCGAGGTCGTCTTCGCCCAGACCCAGCGAGGGGGCGTGCACGTCGCCCTCGAGCACGCGCACCTTCTCCGCGACGTAGTCCCGGAAAGCATCGCCCCGCTCCTCGCGCAGCCTGCGGAACGCGGCGGAGTCGAGCACGTCCTTCTCGAAGCGGGCGGCGGCGCCCTTCTCGCGGGAGGCTCGGATCAGGAGGTACAGCCGGCCCAGCTCGGGGAGGCCGCGCAGGATCTTCTCGACGAGCGCCGTCCCCAGGAAGCCGGTCCCCCCGGTGAGCAGGATCGACTTCCCGCGGTAGGCCTCAGCGAGCACGCTTCTTCCTCAACCTCTCGCCGAACTTCCGCTCCCTGCCCGCGAGCAGGGCCCGCGCGTTCTCCCTGTGACGCCAGAGGACCACAGCCCCCCCGACTACGGTGTAGACCACGTAGGGGAGCGGCTGGCCGGTCAGCCAGAACGCGAAGGGGCTCACGATCATCAGCACGATGGCGGCGAGCGAGGTGTAGCGGCTAGTGAGCGCCACGATCCACCACAGCGCGAAGAGCGCCAGCCCGACGGGCAGCGCGAGCCCGATGGTCGTCCCCGCCCCGGTGGCCACGGCCTTACCCCCTTTGAAGCCCAGGAACACGGACCAGCAGGCCCCGACAACCGCGGCGAGCGCCACGGCTGCTATGACCCAGCCGTTATCTGTGATGGCCCGCGCGAGCGCGACGGGGACGAAGCCCTTGAGCATGTCCCCTAGCATCGTCAGCGCGGCGGGCCACTTGCCGGCCGCCCGCAAGACGTTGGCCATCCCGATGTTCCCGCTGCCCTCCTTGAGCACGTCGACGCCGAAGGCCCGCCCCACCAGAAGCCCGGTGGGCACGGAGCCGAGCAGGTACCCGCACAAGATGAGGAGGACCCCTAACATGGCGGAGAAAGTATAGCCCAACGCAGACCCCCGGTCTCGCCCGCGAACGCCGCAAAGCGGAGCCCGGACGGCGCCGAAACTCGCCGCCTGGAGCGGTACGCGAAAAGGTCGGGCGTTCTGCGGGGCCAGGCTTTGAGGCTATAAGGTTTTGAGGTAATCAAGGCCTCGAAGGTCGGGAGATCGCCTCGCCAAGACCACTCCTGAATACCGGAGAACCTCAGAACCTCAAGACCTCAAAGCCTGTATCTACAGCCACAGGTCGCGGGCCCGCGCGACCTCCAGCGCCCGCGACATCGCGCGCGCCTTGTTGCGCGACTCCTCGTACTCCAGGGAGGGGACGGAGTCAGCGACGACACCGCCGCCGGCCTGGAAGTAGGCGACGCCGTCTTTGAGGAGGGCGGTGCGCAGCGTTATGCAGGTGTCGAGCCGGCCGTCGACGCCGTAGTAGCCGGTGGCGCCCGCGTAGGGGCCGCGGCGGGTGGGCTCGAGCTCGTCGATGATCTCCATCGCCCGCACCTTCGGCGCCCCCGAGACCGTCCCGGCCGGGAAGGCGGCCGCGAGGGCGTCGAGAGCGGTGAGCCCGGGGCGCAGGTTCCCCTCGACCGTGGAGACGATGTGCATGACGTGGGAGTAGCGCTCGACCTCCATGAAGGTCGCGAGCTCCACCGAGCCGACCTCGCTGACCCGCCCGAGATCGTTGCGTCCGAGGTCCACGAGCATGACGTGCTCGGCCCGCTCCTTCTCGTCCGCGAGCAGCTCCTCCGCCAGAGCGGCGTCCTCCTCGGGCGTCGCGCCGCGTGGACGCGTGCCGGCGATGGGCCTGGTCATCACGCGTCGGCCCTCGACGCGCACTAGGGGCTCGGGCGAGGCGCCCACCAGGGAGAGGTCCCCGAGCTTCAGGTAGGTCATGTAGGGGGAAGGGTTGACGGTGCGCAGGCCCCGGTAGAGGAGCAGCGGGTCGAGGTCGCCCACGGGCGAGGCGAACCTCTGGGAGGGCACTATCTGGAAGGCGTCCCCCGCCCTGATGTACTCCTTGGCCCTCTCCACCGCCTCCTCGTACTCCTCCCTGGTGAGGTTCGAGGAGACGCCGAAGTCCCCGCTCCCGGAGGGCAGCGCCCGGCGCGCGAGCGGGGCCGAGAGCCGCTCGGCGACCCGCCGGATCTCGTCCGCCGCCCGGCGGTAGGCAGCTGCGAACCCCTCCCCCTCGACGTCCCGGAGCCGGGCCGCGTCTACCAGCGAGATCACGAGCACCTTGTGCCTGAGGTGGTCGAAGACGACGAGCGAGTCGGTTACCGCGAAGTACGCCTCGGGTACGTCGAGGTCGTCGGGGGGAGCGTCCGGGAGCCTCTCCAGGTAGCGGACGGCGTCGTAGGAGAGGTAGCCGACGGCCCCGCCGACGAAGGCCGGCAGGTTCGGCAGGGGGGCTACGGTCTTCCGGCCCACTATCTCGGCCAGACCCCGGAACGGGTCAGGAGCAGGCACCTCCCTCACCCCGTCGGCGTCTACGACGGTGTAGACGCCGTCGCGGTAGCTGAGCGTGCGCTTGGGGTCGAAGCCGAGGAAGGAGTAGCGGCCGAACCTCTCGGCGGCCTCGGCGCTCTCCAGCAGGAAGACGTTCTCCTCGCCCGAGAACTTGAGGACGGCGGAGATGGGTGTCTCGAGGTCCCCTATGAACTCGGCGTAGAGGGGCACGACGTCGTGGTCCCTGGCGAGGGCGCGGGCCTCCCCGAGCGAGGGCGTCAGGTTGAGGTCAGCCGTGCCGGTCACGCAGCACCCTCGCCACCTCGTCTGTCCCCACGCCGCGCTCCTCGAGCAGGACCAGCAGGTGGTAGACGAGGTCAGCCGCCTCCTCGGCGAGCCGCTCGTCCGTGAGCGCCGCCACGACTACCTCGACCGCCTCCTCGCCGACCTTCTGGGCCACGCGCTCCCTCCCCTCCCCGAGGAGCTTCGCGGTGTAGGAGCCCTCCGGCATCTCGCGGCGTCGCCCGGAGATCGTGGCGGCGAGCCTGTCTACCATCTGCCCGAGGTTCCGCTCTCCATCTCCGGCCTCGATCCCCGCCCCCTCCACGGTAGTGAAGAAGCAGGTCTCTTCTCCGGTGTGACACGCCGGGCCGCGGGGCTCGACCCTGTAGAGGAGGGCGTCGCCGTCGCAGTCCAGCCTCACCTCGACGACCCTCTGGGTGTTCCCGCTGGTCGCGCCCTTGCGCCAGAGCTCGCCCCGGGAGCGCGAGTAGTAGTGGGCCTCTCCGCTGGAGAGCGTCTTCTCGAGGGCCTCGCGGTTCGCGTAGGCGAGCGTCAGGACGGCGTCCGTGGTCGCGTCCTGGGCTATCACGGGGACGAGGCCCCTCTCGTCGAACCGGATCTCTTGCCCGCTCACCGTACCGGGACCCCCGCCCCTCGCATGTGCTCCTTGACCTCCGCGATGCTCCACTCGCCGAAGTGGAAGATGCTCGCGGCGAGGACCGCCCCCGCCCCTGCGGCGACCGCCGCGACCATGTCCTCGGGTCCCCCCGCGCCCCCCGAGGCGACTATGGGGACGCCCGTCTTACCGGCGATGGCGGAGATGAGGTCGAGGTCGTAGCCGCCCTCCGTCCCGTCGGCGTCCATGCTGTTGAGGACGAACTCGCCGGCCCCCCGCCTCTC
>DATACV010000349.1:0-2768 GCA_036258875.1 Rubrobacteraceae bacterium | reverse complement strand
CCAGAAGAAGGCGCTGGCGAGGGCGCAGGAGACCGCGCCGAGGAACAGGAACTGGCTCACCTCAGTGCCGGTCTAGCTTGCGGGCGACCTCGCCCAGCCCGACGCGGAAGCAGATCGAGCGCCCGTGCGGGCAGGTGGCGGGGAGGCGGCTGGTCAGCCAGTCTCCTATCAAAGCCTCCATCTCGGGCTGGGAGAGCCTGTCTCCCATCTTGACGGCGGAGTGGCAGGCGATGGTGGCCAGTATGCGATCTTCCCTGCTGTGGCCGGGGTCGGTGCCGGTTATGGCGGAGAGGGCGTCCTTGAAGGCGCCCGCTACGTCCCTGTCGGCGAGGGTGGAGATCACGGCCGTAACGCGGATGGATCTCGGGCCGAAGGGCTCGGCCTCGAAGCCGTAGACGGAGAGCTCGTCGAGGCTCGCGGCGGCGGCCTCGGCCTCCGAAGGCGAGAGCTCGACGACCTCCGGCACCAGCAGGCTCTGCATGGTCGCCGGGCTATCGGAGTCGTGGAGCCTGTCCAGGATGGCCCGCTCGTGGGCGACGTGCTGGTCGACGACCCACATCGCCTGCTCGGGCTCCTCGACGAGGATGTAACCCGCCGCGAGCTGGCCTATGACGCGCAGGTCCTCGAGAGCGGGGAGCGCGCCGCGCTCGGGCAGCTCCCCGTACTGACCGCGCTCCTCGGCGAGCGGCTTCGCGGCCTCGGCGAGGCGCTCGCGGGCCTCGCGCAGGTCCCGGGTCGCAGGCGCGGGGTAGAGGGGTCGCTCCTCGGCGACGCGGTCCCACGACGCATGCGAGGGGCGCGGCGAGAGGCGCTCCTGGGTGAAGGCGCGGTCCGGGCGGCGGGGGGTGGAGACGGGGGTGGGCGGGCGCCACTGTATGGCGTCGCGGACCGCGGCGGCGAGGGCGTCGCGGGCGGCCCGCTCCTCGGAGAAGCGCACCACCTGCTTGGTGGGGTGGACGTTGACGTCTACCCTGCGGGGGTCCACGTTCACCTCGAGGGCGACGGGCGGGTAGCGGCCGCCGGGAACTGTAGCCCGGTAGGCGTCGTCGAGGCCGCGGTGCAGGTTCTCGGCCCGCACGAAGCGGCCGTTCACCGAGATCGTCTGGTGGGCGCGGCTCCCCTCGGTGAGGCTCGGGAGCGCCGCGTAGCCGGAGATGGCGAATGCCCCCGACTCGTACTCCACCTTTCGCATCGCGCGCGCCTTGGCTACGCCGTGGATCTGGGCCAGCCGCTCGAGCAGGTCGTTCGCCGCCGGCAGGGACAGGTAGTCCCTGCCCTTCTCCGTCAGGCGGAAGGCTACCCCAGGGTGGGCGATCGCGAGGTGGGTGAGGACCTCGGAGATCGCCGCCCGCTCGGCGCGCGGGCCCCTCAGGAAGGCCCGCCTCGCCGGGACGTTGTAGAAGAGGCGGTCCACGACCACGGTGGTGCCCTTCGGGTGCGAGGCGGGGGAGACGTCGGCCTCGGCGCCCCCCTCGACGGCGATGCGCGTCCCGCTCCCCTCGCCCGTCGAGGTCGTGAGGCAGAAAGAAGAGACGCTCGCTATCGAGGGGAGCGCCTCGCCGCGGAAGCCCAGGGTGGTTACCGCCTCGATGTCTTTGACCGATTGGATCTTGCTGGTAGCGTGCCTCAGGACCGAGAGGCGGGCGTCCTCCGGCGGCATGCCGGTGCCGTCGTCGCGCACCAGGATGCGCGAGGTCCCGCCGTCGTCGAGCTCCACCTCTACCCGGGAGGCCCTGGCGTCGAGGGCGTTCTCGGCCAGCTCTTTGACCACCGAGGCCGGGCGGTCGACTACCTCCCCGGCGGCGACCTGCTGGGCGACGCGGGGGTCGAGTACGCGGATGCTCATGGGACCTCGATCATCGAAACCTGCGGGCATTGTACAACCGGGGACGCACTTTCCCACCGTCCGACGTGTAGAATCCGGGGCTATGCAAGGCGTAGACGAGATGGGGCACGACGAGACGCGTAAGGAGACGCTGCCGTTCGAGGAGGTCGAGCGGCTCGTTGACCTCGTGCGCGAGAAGGGGGTCGGCGAGGTCCGGGTCAGGCAGGGGGACGTCGAGATCACGGTGAAGGCCAGACCCGAGGCGACGGCGCCCGCTCGGCCCGCGGTGCGCGAGGACGCCTCCTCCGAGCCCGAAGCTCTTTCGGTTGCGGAGAGGGACGGGTTGTACCCGATCCGCTCGCCCCTGGTAGGCACCTTCTACAGGGCGCCGGCGCCGGGGGAGGAACCCTACGTCGAGGTGGGGGACAGGGTCAGGGCGGGAGAAGTCCTGTGCATCGTCGAGGCGATGAAGCTGATGAACGAGATCGCGACCGACGTCTCGGGCGAGGTCGTCGAGGTCCTGGCCGAGAACGCGGCGGGCGTCGAGTACGACCAGCCGCTCTTCTACCTCCGGCCCGAAGAGTAACGACCAGTGGTCGGCAAGGTCCTCGTAGCGAACCGGGGTGAGATCGCCCTGCGCGTCGTCAGGGCGTGCCGCGAGCTCGGCATCAGGAGCGTCGCCGTCTACTCGACCGCCGACGCCGACTCGTTGCACCGGATGCTCGCGGACGAGGCCGTGTGCATAGGGCCTCCGTCGGCCGGCAGCAGCTACCTCAACGTACCCGCGATCATCTCCGCCGCCGAGATGACCGGGGCCGACGCGATCCACCCCGGCTACGGCTTTCTCGCCGAGAACGCCCGCTTCGCCGAGATCTGCGAGCGGGTCAGGCTGAAGTTCGTCGGACCCTCCTCGCGGGTCATCGCCCGCATGGGCGACAAGGCG
>DATACV010000348.1:0-6321 GCA_036258875.1 Rubrobacteraceae bacterium | reverse complement strand
GTTCAAGCCCACCGGTGGGCTTGAACGACCCATGAGGCGGGTAACATCTCGGGAGATGCGAGCTCGCACTTCACCGCAGACCATCCGCTCACTCGCGCTCCTCGCGGTGCTGGGAGGGGCAAGCTTCGTGCTCGCCGGCGTCGTGCAGCTGGCGAGCCCGGAGCCTAAAGACCCCTTCTCTCGGCCCTCCGACTACCTCATCCAGGCGCTCCTCGCCCTGTCGTTCCTGCTGACGCTGGCCGGGTTCGTCGCCCTCCACCTCCGCCAAGCCGGAAGCTACGGCGGGCCGCGAGGCTGGACAGGCTTTCGCGCCGCCTTCGTGGGGCAGGGCGCGATGCTCGCATCCGCCGTGGCGTCCCTCATAGCGGGCGGTTTCGCCCTGGGCTTCCTCTACACCCTAGGGGTCCTCGTGCTCCTCGTGGGGCTCGCGCTGCTTAGTGTGGCGACCTACAGGGCGGCGATCCTGCCTCACTGGGGCGCTTATCTGGTGGCCGCCCTGGCCGTGATCGTCTTCGGGGAGGTCGGGGTCGTCCTCACCGGGGTGGTCTGGATCTCGCTCGGCTACGTTCTCTTTTCGCGGGGCGGCCGGACCGCTCAGTAGCGGAGGTTCGGACCACGATTGATAGCCCACCAGGCCCCGCAGAGCGCGAGGGTGGCGAGAAGGAAGACTACGGCTACGGTCGGGTAGGGGTTGAGGTCCGAGACCTCGAGGGTCGCGTAGCGGGCAGTGTCCACGGTGTAGAAGATCGGGTTGAAGAGCGTCGCCACCCTCAAGGCCTCGGGCAGCATCCCTACCGAGTAGAAGACGCCGCCGAGGAAGGCGAGCGGCTGGATCACGACGTTGCTCAAGAAGGAGATGTGCTCTACCCTGGTCGCCAGGGCACCCACCATCGTGCCCAGGGCCGAGAAGGTGAAGGCGGAGAGCACCCCGATCAGGAACAAGAGCCCCGGGTGCGCGATCTGTACCCCGACGAACGGGGCCCCGACCAGCAGCACCCCGGCCCCCATCACGACGCCGCGCAGCGTGCCGCCTAAAGAGTAGGCGAGTGCTATCTGCAGGTCGCTCATCGGGGCGATGAGGACCTCGTCTATGTACCTCTCGCGCTTGGCGTCGAAGACCGACCACGACGAGTTCATCTGCGAGCCGGTTACCAGGTTCATAAGCGCGACGCCTGGGAGGATGTACTCCAGGTAGGGGATGCCCTCTATCTGCTTTATGCGCGCCCCGAGGGCCAGCCCGAAGACGAGCAGGTAAAGCAGCGAGGTCAGGAGGGAGGGGATAAGGGTCTGCACCCAGATCCTGGTGAAGCGCAGGACCTCGCGCGTCAGCAGCGTCCGGAAGGGCCTATCGGCTACTATCACGTCCGACCACCTTCAGGTAGACCTCTTCTATGCTCGCCGCGTCGTAGTCTCGCTTGAGCTCCTCGCTCGTCCCGTGGGCGGCGATCCTGCCACCGTTTATGAGGGCAATCTCCTCGCAGAGCGCCTCTGCCTCCTCCAGGTAGTGCGTCGTCAACAGGATAGTCAGACCGTTGTGGTTCAGCTCCCTGATGTAGCCCCAGAGCTTGTAGCGCAGCTCCACGTCCACCCCGGCGGTCGGCTCGTCGAGGAAGAGCACCCTGGGGTCGTGCATGAGGGCGCGGGCGAAGAGTACGCGCCGCTTCATCCCGCCGGACAGGGTATTGACCCTCTGTTTGCGCTTCTCCGTAAGGGCGAAGCGCTCGAGCAGCTCGCCTGCCCTCTCGCGCGCCTTGTTCTTGGGGACGCCGTAGTAGCCGGCGTGGAAGAGCAACGTCTCCTCGACGGTCAAAAACTTGTCCAGGTTTATCTCCTGCGGGGAGACCCCGATCATGCGCCGCGCATCCCGGAACTCCTCGTAAGCATCCCTACCGAATACCTCGACGCTCCCCGAGTCGGGCCGAGCCAGGCTCACGACGCTGTTTATGAGCGTCGTCTTCCCTGCCCCGTTCGGCCCGAGGAGCCCGAAGAAGCGCCCCGCCTCGACCTCGAGCGAGACACCGTCCAGCGCCAGGACGCCGGTCGAGTACGTCTTCCTGAGCTTCTCGACCTTGAGGGCCGGGGGACCATCGATCACGAGCGGAGCACCTCTCCCGCCGCCCTCTCTCCGGAGAGCATCGAGCCGTTTATAGAGGCGTCCTCTGTGTACTCGCCAGCGAGGAAGAGGCCGGGCGTCGCCGTGCGGCTCCGCGGCAACTCGTCGTGAACCCCCGCGGGCTGGGCGAACTGGCCGTAAGGGATGCGCCTCAGCCCCAGGGGTCTGAAGTCCGCCCCCCGGTACAGTCGCGAGAGGTCCCCGATGGCCCTGCGGTGGAGCTCGTCGTCAGGGAGGTCGAGCCCCTCCAGGACGACGGCGTAGAGCAGATGTCGGCCTGGAGGGGCATAGCGCTCGGAGACATTGCTGATCTCCACGGCGTTGTTGACGAAGGCGCCTTCTTCGGCGTTCAGGATGACCTTCTTCCCGCTCCCCAACCCGCTCGTCTCGTAGTACAGGCACACCTCCCCCACGGAGCCCTCGGGCACCGCCTCCCCGGTGAGCTCCCCAGCCGTAGGGGCATCGGTGGCGACGACTACCGCGTCGGCTTCGTGATCTCCGCCGACTGCCCTCACGCCGACCACTCGCTCGCCGTCGCGCAGGAGCGCCTCGACCGGGCTCTCCAGCTCTACCGACCCGGTCGGCAGATGCTCGGCAAGTTGGCGCGGGATCTCCGCCATCCCCTTCGCCGGGACTACCGTCTTGCCCGTGGCGAGCATCCGGAAGGTGAACCGGAAGACGCGAGAGGAAGTGTAGAGCGACCGGCTGAGGAAGACCCCGCCGTAGAACGGCCTGTAGAAGGAGTCTATGTACCGCTCTGAGAGCTCGGAAGCCCTGAGGTAGTCAAGGGTCGAGGTGTCCGCACTGCCGTCCTCCCCGCCGGCGGTGGTCGCCGTACCGGGAAGGATTTTGGTCGCCAGGCGGGCCGTGCGGAGCTTGTCCGCGGGGCTCGCGGCGTCGGAGAGCAGGGTGGGCACGAGCGCCTTCGGGTCGCGCACGGGGTCGGAGAGGACCGTCTTCTTACCTTCCCGGTGGACGATCGCGCCGGGGTCGAAGACGCGGACGTCGAGCTTCTCGTGGTCCAGGTGCCGGCTCGAGACCGGGTAGGAGGTGAAGTACACCTGGAAGCCGCGGTCGAGCAGGAAGCCGTCCCTCTCGTCGGTGCGCACCCGGCCGCCGACGCCGTCGGACGACTCGAGCACGGTGACCGCGACGCCACGCTCTGATAACACCTTTGCGCAGGTGAGGCCGGCAATGCCGGCCCCGACGATTATCACTCTCATACGGCAGAGAGTTTACCCGCAAGAAGCAGAGGCGACCAAGAGAGCGATCACACCGCGCTAGTTGCGCTCCCCGAAATCCAATCTCACCCGGTGGTCCCCGTCCAGCTTCAAGGCGGCGGAGTACTGCTTGCCCGCCTTGCTCCTGAAACCTTTGAGCTGGCCTGTGCGCCGCCTCGTCAAGAGCTGCTTTGCCTGGGCTTCGGAGAGCCGCTTGCCGGAGACCTGCTTCCAGATCGCGAAGTCGCAGCCGCTCGTCTTCCAGGCGGAGCAGGAGTATGCCTTCTTCGTCTCGACGACCGGAGCGCCGCACTTCGGGCACGCCCCGAGCGGCTCGCTGCTGCGAGAGGGCGAGGCAAGCCTCTCCCCCTCCATCGTCCGCACGCCCTCGACGAGCGAGGTAGTGAAGCTGCCGATGTCGGCCATGAAGTCCGGGCGCCGCTGTGCGCCGCGCTCCATCTCGGCGAGGCGACGCTCCCACTGGCCGGTCAGCTCCGGGGAGGAGAGAGGACTCTCTCCGAGCAGAGAGATCAGGGCTCTCCCCTTCTCCGTAGGGACTAGCGCCTTCTTCTCGCGCTCGACGTAACCTACCTTGATGAGCCGCTCGATGATAGCCGCCCTCGTCGCTGGCGTCCCGAGCCCGCTCTCCTTCATCGCCTGCCGCAATTCCTCGTCCTCGACGAACTTGCCAGCGGTCTCCATAGCCCCGAGCAACGCCGACTCGGAGTACCGCGGCGGCGGCTTGGTCTCCCCCTCCTTCACACCGACCTTCGCCACCAGCCACTCCTGCCCCACCGCTATCGGCGGCAGGACCGGTGGCTCCTTCTCCTTCTTGCCGCCGACACCGTCCGGGTAGAGAACGCGCCACCCCGCCTCGAGCACCACCCTTCCCTTGCTGAGGAACGTCTCACCCCTGACCTCGGTCACCACGGTGGTGTTCTCGAAGCGGGCCGCCGGGAAGAAGACGGCCAGAAAGCGGCGCGCCACGAGGTCGTAGACCTTCGCCTCGTCCGGAGGCAGCCCGCCCGAGGACTTCTTCCCCGTCGGGACTATGGCGTGGTGGTCCGTCACCTTCGCGTCGTCAATGATGCGCTTAGAGATCGGCAGCTTGTGCATGCCCAGCAGCCTCTCGGCGAAGGGCGTCAGCTCGGCGAGCGCGCCCACGGCCTCGACCCGCTTCTTCAGGCCGCCGACCATGTCCCTGGAGAGGTAACGGCTCGAGGTGCGGGGGTAGGTGATGAGCTTTCTCTCCTCGTAGAGGGCCTGGGCGGCGCGCAGCGTTCGCTCGGCTGTGAAGCCGTACCTCGCGTTCGCGTTGCGCTGCAGCTCGGTCAGGTCGTAGAGGAGCGGCGGCTTCTCGGAGACCGTCTTCTTCTCCGCCTTCTTGACGGTGCCGGTCCCGCCCTCCACCTTCGCCGCTATCTCCTCGGCGGCCTCCCTCGCTTCGAGGCGGTTCTGCTTCTTCCTGAACCAGACCCCGTCGTAGGTAAGGTCTTCGCGGGCGAAGCGGGCGTGGACTGTCCAGAACTTCTCCGGCTTGAACTCCTCTATCTCCCTCTCGCGGTCCACGAGGAGCCTGAGGGTCGGGGTCTGGACGCGGCCTACGGAGAGGACGTTGCCGGGTCGGCCGAAGCGCACGGAGTAGGCGCGCGTGGCGTTCATCCCCACGATCCAATCCGACTCGCTGCGGCTACGGGCCGCGTCCTCCAGGGGGCGCATAGATCGTCCGTCGCGCAAGGTCTGGAAACCCTCCCGGATCGCCTCGGGGGTAAGCGAGGAGATCCAGAGCCGCGAGACGGGCTTCTTGCACTGACTAAGGCCGTAGAGGTAGGCGAAGATGAGCTCTCCCTCCCGCCCGGCGTCGCAGGCGTTGACGACCTCGGTAAAGGAAGGGTCGCGCAAGAGGTTCTTCACCACGGCGAACTGGTCGCGGGTCTTCGCGGTGACCCTTACCTTGAACCGCTCCGGCAGGATCGGCAACGTCTCGAGGCGCCACTTCTTGTACTGCTCGCCGTAGGCGTCAGGCGGGGCGAGCTCGGCCAGGTGCCCGAGCGCCCAGGTAACGGTCCATCCGTCGCCGGTGAGGGCGCCCTTCCCCTTGCGGTGCCTGCCGAGGGCGCTCGCTATGTCGCGCCCGACCGAAGGCTTCTCGGCGACGATGAGCCTCATGAAAAGGAGTATACGGGAGAGTGTCCAGTTGACAGCGGTGGATACGCTGCGAGCCCGCCCGTCCACCAGGACCTTCCGGCTGAGTGGCTCAATTAGGCTACGAGAAGATGTGCTGTTCTGTAGAAGTGGGGTCGCTATGACCTCTGTTATCGTCGTTAGTATCCGCCACAAGGTGCGTTAGGGAAGGCAAGAGCTCATCTCTTGACCGGTCTCAGTAACGGCGGTCACAAGGTCGGCGAAAGAATAGGAACCGTTGCCAAGCCGAACGAAGATCAGGGCTACGTTAGCCGCGGGAGCGCTCGTGAGCGTCCTGGCGCTGGCTACCCCTGCCTGGGCGCAACAGACGCCCCATGCGCTCTGCAACGGGGTTCTGAACCAGCTGGAAGAGCGGGGGACCGTCAACCCCAGGCTGCTCGAAGCTGCTGCCAAGCAGAACGCGGGACTGATTCTGCAGCTCCGGCAGGAGCAGAACACGTTGGAAGCCGACAGGACTACCCTGCAGGCGCAGATCGCGGGGGCCGAGGCTGACCTCGACGAGGCGCTCGCCCACAAGGCTGACCGCGAGGAGCAACTCGCCAGTTCCAAGGACGAGCTCGGCATCCTGTTGGACCAGAGGAACACCCTGAGAGCGCGGATTCAGGAGTTGAGGCAGCGACTCGCCAATACACAAGATCCGCTGAGGAAGAAGCAGCTGCGGCAGAAGATCCAGGAGCGCAGAGGGCAGCTGGAGCAGGTGAACGCCGAGATCTCGCAGGTGCAGTCGCAGATCCAACAGCTAAACGATCAGCTACAGGAGGCCGACTCGAGCATCGCCGAGCT
>DATACV010000347.1:0-3984 GCA_036258875.1 Rubrobacteraceae bacterium | reverse complement strand
GCCGCAAGGGGCAAGGAACCACTGCGAACGCTCGCCACCTTCCGCAAGCGCGGAACCAAGGTTCACTTCGGGCGGAACCTGATCCACGACGAGACCGGCGTCCTGCGCGTGGGTGACCCGGTAGAGGTGTTGCGGGAGGGCTAGACCCGGTACCGCAGAGCGGCCGGCGGGGCGAGAAAGCAACACTTTGTATACTGGCTGCGCCATCATGTAGCCATCCGGTTAGATAGTTAATAGAATAGGCGTGCGTTGTCCGCGGTAAGAGAGGAAGCCCCCTACCCATGATGCACAAGTACCGTCTCATGTCGCCCGGTCCGACCCCCATACCGCCCGAGGTCTCGGCGGCAGGGGCGTTGCCGATCATCCACCACCGGACGCCGGAGTTCGGCGAGGTCTTCACGCGGGTCAACGAGAACCTGAAGAAGGTCTTCCTCACGCAGAACGACGTCTTCACCTACGCGGCGAGCGGGACGGGGGCTTTCGAGGGGGCGATCCAGAACCTCTTCTCGCCAGGCGACAGGGTGCTCGTCGTGAACAACGGCAACTTCGGCAACCGCTGGGTCAAGATGAGCCGGGCCTTCGGCCTCGAGGTCACAGAGCTAGCCTACGACTGGGGCGTGAAGGCGGACAACGACGAGGTCGCGGCGGCGCTCGCCGAAGACCCGGAGATAAAGGCAGCCATCTGCGTCCTCTCCGAGACCTCCACCGGCACCGTCAACGACGTCGAGGGCTTCGCGCGGGCGACGGAGGGCGTCGTCACGATCGTGGACGCCGTCTCGGGGCTCGGGGCGTGCACCTTGCGGACGGACGAGTGGGGCGTGGACGTGGTAGTCGCCGGGAGCCAGAAGGCGCTAATGACGCCGCCGGGCCTCGGGTTCGTGAGCGTGAGCGACAGGGCGATGCGGGCGCACGAGGAGGCCATGATGCCCCGCTTCTACTTCGACTGGACGGCGGCGAAGAAAGCTTACGCCAAGACGCCGCCGCAGACGGCGTGGACGCCGGCGGTCAGCGTCATCATCCAGCTCGACGTCGCCTTGCAGCAGCTGCTGGAGGAGGGCGTCGAGAACGCCTTCGAGCGGCACGTGCTGTTGGGAAGGGCCGCGCGCGAGGGCGTCAAGGGCATGGGCCTCACGCTCTTCGGGCCCGACGAGGACCTCAACTCGGCGGTGACGGCGGCCTATGTTCCCGAGGGTATAGACGGCAAGCAGTTCGTCAAGATGCTCTTCAGGGAGCACGGGATACAGGTAGCCGGCGGGCAGGGGCAGGTGGAGGGCAGGATCTTCCGCATCGGCCACTGCGGCTACTTCGACGCCTACGACATCATCGCCACGATAGCCGCGGCCGAGCTGGCGCTCGAGTCGCTCGGCTACCCCGTCGAGCTCGGCAAGGGCGTCGGCGCCGCGCAGCGCGTCTTCTCGAAGAGCGGGGTGGCCGCTTGAAGGTCCTCGTAACGGAGAAGCTCGCCGACAGGGGTGTCGAGCTGCTGAGAGAAGACTTCGAGGTCGACGTACTCCTGGGCTTGAACCCCGAGGAGCTGCTCGAACGCATAGGCGAATACGACGGCCTCATAATCCGCAGCGCCACCAGGGTCACGGCCGAGGTCATAGAGCGGGCGGAGAACCTCAAGGCCATCGGGCGGGCGGGCATCGGGGTGGACAACATCGACATAGAGGCCGCGACCAAGCGCGGGGTCCTCGTCGCCAACGCCCCCGAGAGCAACACCGTCGCCGCCGCCGAGCACACTCTGGGCTTGATGCTCGCCGCGGCGCGACGCATCCCGGCCGCGGACAACTCTTTACGCGAGGGCGAGTGGAAGAGGAGCGCCTTCAAGGGCGTCGAGGTCTCCGAGAAAACCTTAGGCCTCGTGGGGCTCGGGCACGTCGGGGCCATCGTCGCGCGCGGGGCCACCGGGATGGGGATGCGGGTGCTCGCCTACGACCCGTACGTCTCCGAGGACCGGATGCGCTCGATGAACGTGGAAAGGGCCGAGACCCTGGACGAGGTCTTCGAGCGCTCCGACTTCGTCTCGCTGCACGTCCCGCGCACCCCGCAGACCGCCGGCATGGTGGACGCGGGGGCCCTGGAGAAAATGAAGCCGACCGCCTACCTCATAAACGTCTCGCGCGGCGGCATCGTTGACGAGATGGCGCTCTACAACGCGCTCAAGGAAGGGACCATCGCGGGGGCCGCGCTCGACGTCTTCGCCGAAGAGCCGACCACGAACTCCCCGCTCTTCTCGCTCCCCAACGTCGTCGTGACGCCGCACCTCGGGGCTAGCACCGCCGAGGCGCAGGACAGGGCAGGCGTCACCGCGGCCGAGCAGGTCGCGGCGGCCTTGCGCGGCGCGGTGCCGATGCACGCCATAAACGCGCCGGTCCCGGTAGGCGAGGGGGCCGAGTTCGTGGCGCAGTACTCGGGCCTCTGCGAGACTTTAGGGAGCCTGCTCTACCAGCTCACCGACCGGCCGGGGAACGTGCTGAGGATCGAGTACCGGGGCGAGATCGCCGACTACGACACGCGCCTGCTCGACGTCTCGGCCCAGAAGGGCCTCCTCGAGCCGATGGTCTTCGAGCCCCTCAACTTCGTCAACACGCCGGCGCTGGCGCGAGACCGGGGCCTTAAAGTGGAGACCTCGCGCGTCTCCGAGAGCGCAGACTACACGAGCCTCGTAGCCCTCCGGCTGGAGGACGAGAGGGGGGAGAACGTGGTGAGCGGGACGCTCGTCGGGCCCCGGATGCAGCCGAGGCTGGTCGAGGTCATGGGCTTCGACATGGACATCGTCCCCGAGAAGCACATGCTCTTCATCCGCAACGAGGACGTGCCGGGCATGATCGGCAAGCTCGGCACCGTCCTCGGCGAGCACGGCATCAACATAGGGAACATGGCCGTCGGGCGCGGCGAGCCCGGCTCGCGCGCGGCGATGGCCGTGACCGTCGACGAGCCAGTCCCCGAAGAGGTCCTCGGAGCCCTGCTGGCGACCCCCGGGTTCAACCAGGCGTGGGCGGTGACGCTGTGATGGCCTCCATCGAAGACATACTTGCCCGCTACAGGCCCTACGGCCACACCTACAGGCCAGGCGACGAGGCACCCTTCTCCGGCACCTTCGTCTGCGACAGGGGGACCATGCTCCCGCCGGTCCGGGTCCAGCTCTCCAGAGGCGAGGAGTTCCCCGAGGTCGACGGCCTCGGCGAGCATACCCGCTGGCGCAGCACCAACATACAAGCGTAGGTCTCAGGCATCAGATCGGCAGCCGAAGGGGTATCCGCAGGCGTGCCAACCATTCTGTAGAGACGCCCCGGCGGGGCACCTCCGCAGACCAGCCGGATGCTAGACTCTGCTTCGAAGACTTCGAGGGAGGCGTGTAGTGGGCAAGAAGGGTGGCGGGCTCGGGTCGACGCTCGTTCTGGCGTTCGTTATCGTGCTGGTGGGCGTGGGGTTGGGAGTCGCTATCAGCACCCAGGGTTTCATGGAGCGTCTGCCCGTGGTCGGGCCGTTGTTGTTCGAGGAAGAGCAGGCGCAGACCACCACGAGCCCCGTGGTGGTGGAGGGGATCCAGGATCTCAACCAGCTCGCTACCGTGCGCTGGAGGGAGTCCGTGATCGTCACCCGCGAGAGCGGCGGGACGGATCTGGAGCAGTTCCTGGTAGGGGAGAAGGTGCTGCTAGTCGCCGCAGGTGACGTGGAGGCGGGGGTGGACCTGGAATCCCTGGACCGCGACGACGTGCGGGTGAGCGGCGAGACGGTAACCATCCGGCTGCCCGAGCCGGAGATCCTCTCCGTCAGCCTCGACGAAGGTGCGACCGGGGTCTACGACAGGGACTTTGGCCCGCTAAACGTCAGACCGGACGACGACCTGGTCGAGCAGGCCCGTGACGCGGCGGTGGACCGGCTGGAGCAGACCGCCCGCGACGAGGACATCCTCGAGCAAGCCGAGCGGAACGCCGAGGACGGCATCCGCGCCTTCGTTACCTCGCTCGGTTTCGA
>DATACV010000346.1:0-4692 GCA_036258875.1 Rubrobacteraceae bacterium | reverse complement strand
ATCAGCCGCAGAGACCACAAGGATCGCCCCGTCCATCTGGGCCGCTCCTGTGATCATGTTCTTTACGTAGTCGGCGTGGCCGGGGCAGTCGACGTGAGCGTAGTGGCGATTCTCCGTTGCGTACTCCTGGTGGGAGGTGGCGATCGTGATGCCGCGCTGCTTCTCCTCGGGGGCGTTGTCTATCTGGTCGAAGGCCACCTCGCGGTTTGCGGGGTCGTCTGGGACCCGCTTGGCCAACACCTTCGTGATCGCTGCCGTAAGGGTGGTCTTGCCGTGGTCTACGTGGCCTATGGTGCCGACGTTGAGGTGCGGCTTGGTCCTCTCGAATACGCCTCTTGACACTCTGGGGCTTCCTTTCTCTCTGTTAGCTGTCCGGGACCGGAGTAGCGGTGGCAGGACTCGAACCTGCGACACGCGGATTATGATTCCGCTGCTCTAACCAACTGAGCTACACCGCCACGCTCGCGGGATCTCTGAGCCTAGATCCCAGAGCCCCCGACCGGACTTGAACCGGTGACCCCTTCCTTACCATGGAAGTGCTCTACCGTCTGAGCTACAGGGGCATATTCCTCTGTGGGGGCGGGAGGATTCGAACCTCCGTAGGCGAAGCCGGCAGATTTACAGTCTGCTCCCTTTGGCCGCTCGGGCACACCCCCCAAGCACGCCTGGGGACCCGCGCCCCGAAACGCCCGGATATGGTAGCAAACGCCGCCGACTTTTCACCGGAAGGGGTAGCGCTGCCAAGGCAGCGCTCCAGCACGCCTGCTTCGCAGGCTCTCAACACGCTCCAGCCTTCGGCTTCCGCTCTCAGCACGCTTCGGGCCGGCTTGCAGCCAGCCCTCGCTCGTTAGCATTTCAGCTTCCCTTCCGCTCGAGCCCTACCCGACCGCGTTTTGCACGAGCGCTCGGGCAGCGTGCGGGGCCGCGCCCCACGGACGACTTGCTGACGAGCGAGGGTGAAGCCCGAGCGTGCTGAAACGCGCGCTGTGCAAAAGGATCGATCCTTTTGCACAGTGCTTTACGGAGCCTGGGAAGGGATTCGAACCCCCGACCTGCCGCTTACAAGGCGGCTGCTCTACCGCTGAGCTACCCAGGCGTATAGGCTTCAGGCTGTAGGCCTCAGGCATCAGGTTGCTGTGAGTCGAAACCGTGGTGCTTCAGCCGGAACCCATTCTACCAGCGGTTCCTTATAACGGTACTTAAGCGCGGGGCACGCAACGCAGACCAAACCCTACCTGAAGCCTGAGACCTGAAACCTAATGCCTATCTAGCTCGCCGCCGGATCTCTTCTAGCTTCCTGAGCGTCTCCGGCGAGAGCCTGTCTGCGATGCGCGAGCGGCGGGGGGCGTCGGGGCTGCGGGTAGTGGCGGGGAGCTCGTCGAGGAGGGCGGCGAACTCGCGCGGGGTGGCGCGAGAGACGCCGCGGGCGAGCGCGGTGCGCTGCAAGGCGAAGTCTCCCGTGTAGACCGTGGCGGAGCCGTCCAGGCTGCCGAGCAGGCGTTCTATCACGTCGTCGGCAGACTCGCCGGGGGCGCTGTAGACCACGCGCACCACCCCCCCGGCGCGCGGCTCGACCCTCTCGGGGGCGGGGCCGCCGTGGGCGTCGAAAACGACGATGATGCGCCGTCCCGTCCAGCCCGCGGCCTTGAGAGCGTCGTTTATGAGGAGATCGCGCGAGGCGTCGAGGCTGCCGGTGGTCCTGGTTCTGTAGCGGTCGAGCGCCCCGATCACGTTGTAGCCGTCAAGGATCAGGTGCGCGGCCACCCTACAGTCCCCGCTGCCGTCTGGCCTCGTACACGAGCACCGCCGCCGCCACCGAGACGTTCAAGGACCCGACCGCCCCGAGCATCGGGATGGAGACCGTCCCGTCGCAGCCCTCCCGCACCAGCCTGCGCACGCCCCGCCCCTCGCTCCCGAGCACCAGCCCGACCGGACCGGTGAGGTCGAGGTCCGTGTGGGGCGTCCCCCCCACCTCGGCGGCGTAGACCCAGAGGCCGGCCTCCTTCATGCGATCTACGTCCCGCCTGAGGTTGGTTACACGCGCCACGGGCACGTGCTCGCTTGCCCCCGCGCTCGCCTTGACCGCGGCGGCCGTCACGCCCACGGCCCGGTCCTTCGGGATCACCACACCGCTAGCCCCTGCCCCGTCGGCGACGCGCAACACGGCCCCGAGGTTCTGCGGGTCGGTCACGCCGTCGAGCACGACGACGAGGGGATCGGGAGCCGCCAGGAGGTCGTCGAGCCCCGCGTACGGGTACGGCTCCACCCGCGCCGCTATCCCCTGGTGGACGCCGCCGCGGGCGAGCTCTCCGACGCGGGCGTGCGGGACCTTCCTCACGGGCACGCCGACGGCTTTCGCCGCCTTCGCGACCTCCGCGTTGGCGGTTGCGTCGAGGACCTCGAAGACCTTGCGGCGCCCGCCGTGCAGAGCTTCAATCACGGGCCGGACGCCGTAGATCGTCTCCGCCACGGGCTACCGGCGGGTGAGGATCGGGCCTTCGGAGGTGTCCTCGACGGCCCAGCCTTCCGCGCCCAGCTCCTCACGCAACCGGTCGGCGACCGGCCAGTCCTTGCCGCGCCGGGCGAGCTCCCTGGCGGCCACCCGGCGCAAGACGTCCTCTCCGGGCTCCCCGGAGTACCTGACGTGTACTCCGTCCACGTCGGCGACGAGCTCCTTCGCAAGGTCGAACCCGAAGATCGTCAATACGTCGCGAATAGCCTCCGCGAGCGAGGAGAACTCGCCGGCAGCCTCGGGGCGGGCCGATAGCTCCTGCCCCGCCCTGCCGATCACGTCGAAGACGGCGGCGAGAGCCTCGGGGGTGTTCAGGTCGTCGCGCATAGCCGCGTCGAACCTCTCCGTAAGCTCGGTCGAGAGCTCGGCGGAGATCGTGGAGGAGGTGCCCGAGCCGGAGATCTGGCGGTACAGGCGCATGAGCCGCTCGTAGGAGCGCCGCTTCTCTTCGAGTATCTCCTCGGAGTAGTCTATGGGCTGGGAGTAGTGGCTCTGCAGGAACCACATCCGGATCGCGTTCTGCCCGTGACGCTCTACCGCCTCGCCCACGTCGACGACGTTGCCGACGGACTTGGCCATCTTGTCCGCCGCGAAGTTGACCATCCCGTGGTGGACCCAGGCGCGCACGAAAGCGTGATCCGGGTGGGCCCCGCAGCTCTGGGCGCGCTCGTTCTCGTGGTGCGGGAAGAGCAGGTCGGTGCCGCCGCCGTGCATGTCCGCCCCACCCGGCAGGTGCTTCTCGACCATCGCCGAGCACTCGATGTGCCAGCCGGGGCGTCCCGGTCCCCACGGGCTCTCCCACGAAGGTTCCCCCGGCTTCGACGCCTTCCAGAGGGCGAAGTCCAGGGGGCTCCTCTTGTACCCGGTCTGGCCCTTCTCCGTCTCGCGCATCTCGTCCGGGCGCTGGTGGGAGAGCTCGCCGTAGGAGGGGAAGCTCTCGACGGCGTAGTAGACGTCGCCGTTGCCAGGGGCGTAGGCGTGGCCCTTCTCGATGAGCTCCTCTATGAGCGAGATCATCTCGGGTATGTGCTCCGTGGCGCGCGGCTCGACGTCGGGCAGGCCGACCCCGAGCATCCGGAGGCGCTCGTGGAAGGAGTCGGTGTAGCGGCGCACCACCTCCTCCCAGGAGACGCCCTCCTCGTTGGCCTTGCCTATGATCTTGTCCTCTATATCCGTGATGTTCTGGACGTAGGTGACGTCGTAGCCCCGGCTCTTGAGGTACCTGACCGCCACGTCCCAGAACAGGGGCGCCCGCGCGTTCCCGATGTGGATGTGGTTGTAGACCGTGGGCCCGCAGACGTAGAGCCCGATGCTCCCGCCCTCCCCTACCTCGACCCGCCCGCCGCTCAAGGTATCCCGCACGTAGACGCTCATGCCCGTAGTCTAGCCTCTCTGGCCCTCTCTATCCTCGCCCGCGCCTCCTCCGGACCGAGCACCACGAACAGGCGCGCCATCTCCGGCCCCCTGTTCCTGCCCGTGAGCGCCAGCCGCAGCGGATGGAGCAGGTCCCGCGCCCCTATCCCCCTCTCCCCGGCCCAGCCCCGCAGCTCGCCGACGAAGTCCTGCGCTTCCTCCAGACTATCCAGCGTACGTCCATCGAGGACCGCTACCGCATGGTCGAAGACCTCGACGCTCGAAGGGGGCAGCTCCCCGACGAACGGCTCCGGGTCCACCGGTCCGGTGAGCTCCCGCAGCAGGCGCGTCGCCTCGGAGAGGAGGTGCATGTCTTCCTGGATCGCCTCGACAGCCAGAAGCTCCCGACCTCGCGGCAATGGCTCGTCCAGATACCGCTCCAGCTTGCGGCGGAGCTCCTCGGCGGGGAGGCGCCGGATGTGCCTTGAGTTGAGGGAGAGGAGGCGGTCGGGGTCGAAGGTAGCGGGGCTCGCGCCGAGGCGAGACGGGTCCCACTCGCGCTCGAGCTCCGCGAGGTCCTCGAACTCCTCCCTGCCCCCAGGGTGCGTCCAGCCGAGGAGCGCCAGGTAATTCACGAGCGCCTCCGGCAGGTAGCCGTCCCGGCGGTACTCGGCGAGGCTCGCCGCGCCGTGGCGCTTGCTGAGCTTCTTGCCGTCGGGGCCGAGGATGAGGCCGAGGTGGACGAACGCCGGTTCGTCGGCGTCGAGCGCGCGGTACAGGAGCACCTGGCGTGCGGTGTTCGGGATGTGCTCCTCGCCCCGGATGAC
>DATACV010000345.1:0-2614 GCA_036258875.1 Rubrobacteraceae bacterium | reverse complement strand
GACAGCAACCCGGCGACCGCGGCCCCGAGGAGCGTCAGGCGGATCACGCGCACCCGTCCGAGCCGGTCCGAGAGCATCCCCCACACGGGCTGCATCCCGCCGTAGAGCAGGTAGTAGAGGCTGGCCGTCGCCGTGGTCTCGGCCAGCGAAGCCCCGAGGGCAACGGCGATGGTCACGAGCATCGGCGCAACGACGAAACGGTCGAAGCTGCTGAAGAAGGCGGCGAGCTGCAGGAGCCGCAATCCGCCCCGCGATCCGCCCGGCGCCCGCCCCGCCACGCCTCCGGCTTTACCCATCCGGCTACTCAAGGCTCCCGGGAACCTTGAGTAGCACGTTTCGAGACTTCGATCTCCCCGGAGTCGGCGAGCCCCCCTCTGCGGTGGCCGGCAGCCTCAATCTTCGCGGCGACGGCGAGCTCGTCGGCCCGGTCGTTGCCGGTCTTGTGTGGCCCCTGGGACTTCTGGTGCCCCTTGACCTTTCTCCACCGCACTTCCCTGTGGCGCCGCGTCGCTTCCAGGAGTCTCTCCCACAGGTCCCTGTTGGCCACGGGAACATTGCGGTAGTTGAGCCACCCGTTCTTCCGCCACGTCTCGTGCCAGCCCCTCCTCATGCAGTTGACGAGGTAAGACGAGTCGGAGTAGATCGTCACGACGTGCCCCTCGTCTATCGTCTCAAGGGCGACGCACGCGGCGGTCAGCTCCATCCGCAGGTTGGTGGTCTCCTGCTTGCCGCCGCTGATCTCCTCGGTCTTGCCTCCCCAGGTGACGACCACCCCGTAGCCACCGGGGCCGCGGGAGCCGCCCGATGCCCCGTCGGTGTAGGCGTGGGCCTGCGGCTCGGACGAGAGCAACGGCTTTTCAACCATCTTCCCTCTGACGCCTCGCTCGTCCGCTACTCAAGGGCCATGATCCTGTCCACCAGGGCGCGGGTGGCAGACACGTCGATGCCGCGCTCGCTGCCGCCGCGCAGGATGGGACCCGCGATGGCATCGAGCTCCGGTGCGCGCCCCGCTGCGACGTCTTTCTGCATCGAGCTCCGGAAACCTTCGGGCAACCCTCCGAGCATCGCCAGGATCGGCTCAGGGGCGACGCCGGCACCCTCCGCGGCCGCGACGGCGCACGCTTCGCCAACGCACCTCTCCTGGAGCTCGCGCAACCGCGGGTCCGAGCGAACGTACCCGAGCGGCGCCCCAGCCGCCGTGGTCGCCAGCGCGAAGGGTGCCAGGAAGCAGAGCTTGCTCCAGAGCATGGTGATCTCGTCGTCTCGCACCTCGCAGGTCAGACCGGCGTCGCGCAATTCCTCGCACAGGGCCACCGCCCGCGGCTGTGTAGACGGCCTCGACGCGACCTGCACGTCCGCGAAGGCGGAGAGATGCCTGACTCGCCCTGGTCCTATCTGTTCGGCTTCGACCCGTATGGTCCCCGGCAAGACCCGCTCGGGACCGTAGCGGTCGCTCAGCATTTGGATGTGATCCACGCCGTTCAGCAGCGGCACCACTACCGCGTCGCCCAACTCCTCAGGAGGGACGGCGTCGAGCGCAGCCTCGAGCGCCGTCGCCTTCACCGTGACCCAGACGACGTCGAATTCGCCTTCGAGCCGCTCCGCGACCCGTACCGGCGCCTCGAAGCTCCCGAGTGCCTCGCTCTGTACGGTCAGCCTATCGGGGTACTGGTCCCCGCGGCCAGGCCGGACCAGCAGGGTCACCGGATGACCGGACTTCGCGAGCGAGGCGCCCACGAGACCGCCTACCCCACCCGCCCCGAGAACCGCGTACCGCATCGCCCACCCCCGTCGACTCCGTGCTCCGGCCTCATTCTATACAGCCTTCCCGAGGGCCGGAGGGGACCATGTGCGGGAGCGCGATATGGTTCAATTAAGGCATGAAGTTCGGCATCTCGACGTTCATCACCGACGAGGGGATCGCGCCCGGTGCTCTGGCACGGGCGATCGAAGAGCGCGGCTTCGACTCTCTGTTCATCGCCGAGCACACCCACATCCCCCTAAGCCGAAAGTCACCCTGGCCCCGCGGCGGAGAGCTGCCACGCAGGTATTACAGGACCCTCGACCCCTTCGTCGCGCTCACCGCCGCTGCCGCCGCGACAGAGCGCCTGTTGCTCGGCACCGGGGTGGCCCTCGTAGTCGAGAGGGACCCGATCATCACGGCCAAGGAGGTCGCGAGCCTGGACCTGGTGTCCGGGGGACGCGTGATCTTCGGCATAGGGGTGGGGTGGAACCGCGAGGAGATGGAGAACCACGGCACAGACCCGCGAACCCGCGGCAAGCTGATGGACGAGCGCCTCCGGGCGATGATAGAGATGTGGACCACCGACGAGCCGGAGTTCCACGGCCGGTACGTGGACTTCGACCCGATCGGTATCTGGCCCAAGCCGGTGCAGAAGCCGTACCCGCCAATCTACGTCGGAGGCGGGAGGCGGGCCTTCGAGCGGGTCGCCCGGCTAGGCGACGCCTGGCTCGCAAACGGGCTTCCGCCCGGCAAGCTGGAGCCGATGATCGGCGAGCTGCGAGAGGTCGCCGGAAGGGACGTCCCGGTGACGGTGTTCAACGCAGCGACCGACCCCGAAGACCTGCAAGCATACGCGCGGCTGGGCGTGGA
>DATACV010000344.1:0-3656 GCA_036258875.1 Rubrobacteraceae bacterium | reverse complement strand
CCCCTCATCGGCGATCTTTATGAGGTAAGGCAGCGTGACGCTCGTGAGCGCGAGCGTCGAGGTACGAGCGACCGCCCCGGGTATGTTGGCGACGCAGTAGTGGACGACGCCCTCCTCGACGTAGGTGGGGTCGGAGTGCGTAGTAGGCCTGGCCGTCTCGATGCAGCCGCCCTGGTCTATGGCGACGTCGACCACCACGGAACCATCCTTCATGCTCGCCACCATCTCCCGAGAAACGAGCTTGGGCGCCTTCGCCCCGTGCACGAGCACCGCACCGATCACCACGTCAGACTCGGCGACGTAGGAAGCGGTCCTCGCCCTGTTCGGGATGACCAGGTCCACCCTCCCCTCGAAGATGTCCGAGAGGTAGGCCAAGCGCTTGGGGTTGATATCCAGGACCCTGACTATGGCGCGCATCCCGACCGCGATCTTGGCAGCCTCCATGCCCACGACGCCGCCGCCGATGATGGTGACCTTGGCGGCGGGCGTGCCGGGGACGCCACCAAGGAGCAGCCCCGCTCCGCCCTGCGGGCTCTCCAGGCAACGGGCGGCCGCCTGCGTGGCCATCCTGCCGGCTACCTCGCTCATCGGGGTCAACAGCGGCAGGCTCCCGTCTGGTAGCTCCACCGTCTCGTAGGCTATCGCGTTGACCTTGCGCTCCATCAGGAACTCGGTGAGCCCCTTGTCGGCCGCCAGGTGCAGGTACGTGAAGAGCTCGTGCCCCTCGCGGAAGCGGTCGTACTCCTCGGGGATCGGCTCCTTTACCTTCACGATCAGGTCGGCAGCCTCGAAGACCTCGTCCGGACCGTCCGCTAGCCGCGCGCCCGCCGCATCGTACTCCTCGTCCTCGAAGCCGGCCCCCAGGCCGGCGCCCGACTCGACGATCACCTCGTGGCCGTGGTGGACCAGCTCCGCCACCCCGTCCGGTTGCATGCTGACGCGGCCTTCCTGGTCCTTGATCTCCCGCGGAACACCCACCACTCCAGCCATGCTCTCTCCTCCTCGCTCCTTCAACCCCCCGTACCTTATAACAGGCTACTATAAACCTGCAATGATACTGGCAACGGCCCCCACCGATGGTGCGGTTGCAGCAACTTTGCAAGTATACTGTTGGCCGACATCGGAGACGCTGACGAGACGGGAGGCGGGTTGGCGGCTGGCGGAGGTTCGATGGGGTTCTCCATAGGAGAGGTCGCGCAGGCCATAGGGCTGGCTCCCCAGACCCTGAGGTTGTGGGAGCGGGAGCGCCTGGTGAGGCCGCGCCGCACGGAGAGGGGCTACCGGGTCTACAGCGAGCCGGACGTGGAGCGGCTGCGCAGGATCAAGCAGCTCAGGAAGGTCGAGGGCCTCAACTTCGCCGCCATACGCAAGCAGCTCGGTCCCGCCGCCGAGGAGCCGCGGGAGAACGGCGCCGCCGGGGGCGCGATGGGGGAGCGTTTGCGGCGGTTGCGCACCCGGGCGCACAAGACGCTCAAGGAGGTGGCGCAGGCCACGGGCTTGAGCATCTCGTTCATCTCGGCGCTGGAGCGGGGGGGATCGGGGGCTTCGATCGCCTCGCTGCGGCGGCTGGCCGAGGCGTACGGGGTTACGATGCGCGAGCTCTTCGGGGCCGACCTGGAGCAGAGCTCCCCGCTGGTGCGGGGTGAGGATCGCCCCGTCATGCAGTGGGACAACGGCGTGCGTTTCGAGGAGATGGCCTCGGGCGAGAAGGTCATGGACCCTTCCTACATCAGGGTGCCGCCGGGCGCCGGGAGCGAGGGCTTCTACTCGCACAACGGCGAGGAGTTCGTCTACGTAGTCTCCGGCGTCCTCTTCGTGGAGCTCAAGGACCAGGGCACGTTCCGGGTCGAGCCCGGCGACACGCTCTACTTCCCCTCGACGACGCAGCACCGCTGGTGGGCCGCCGACGAGCCCGTAGAGGCGGTCTACGTCAACACCCCGCCGACGTTTTAGGGCGGCTTCAGGTATCAGGTCTCAGGCTTCAGGGTCACCTCCCCGGAAACGGTCCCGCCGGCGGGCGCGGGGCCCATGGTTCTCGGTCGCTGCAGAGAGGGTGGTAGGGCTTCCGTCGTGAGCCCCGATAGTCACCTCGAGGCGCTGCTCTCCGTGCCGGTGCTGCACGAGCCTCGGGTCTCCCCGGACGGCGGCTGGGTCGCGTGGAGCTGGTCGCGGCTCGGCCCGGCGGCCGACGTCTTCACCGCCCCCACCGACGGCTCCTCTCCCCCGCTCCGCCTGACGGAGACGGCCGACGACACGCTGGTCGTCTCCTGGACCCCGGACAGCCGCGCCATCGTGGTCGGGCAGGACAAGGACGGGGACGAACGGACGCGGCTCTTCAGGGTCGAGCTCGGGAAGCCGGGGGTGATGGAACCGCTCACGGAGGCAGAGCCGAACTACTACCTGCGGGGTGGGCAGGTTCACGGGCGCTGGCTCGTCTACGGGGCCAACCTCGACGTAGAGAGCGGGGAAGAGATAGAGGAGACCTGGATCTACCGCCACGACCTGCGAAGCGGCGAGCGCAGGGTCCTCGCGCGCCCACGCAGGGGCAACTTCTACGCGCCCCAGCTCAACCGTTCAGGGGACGAGATCCTCTACCACCGCAACGACCTGGACCCCGCGGGCCTGCAGGCCTGGCTCGTGGACGTGGAGGGGCGTCGGGACCGTGAGATCCTGAACTTCGGTCCCGGGGTCAAGACCTACGCTTCGTGGTTCCCGGACGGGCGGCGGGTGCTCTTCGTGGCCGAGACGGGATCCCACCGCCGGCTGGGTGTCTGGGAAGACGGCTCGGTACGCTGGCTCCTGGACGACCCGGGACGCAACGTCGAGTACGCTTTCGTCCCCCCGAACGGCGGCCCCGTGGTCGTGGAGGAGGTGGACCGGGCGCGCGTCCGGGCGACGCTCCTCGACCCCGACACCGGGACCGAAGAGCATCCGCCGGCAGTCGCGGGGAACCTCATGCCGCTGTCGCCTGCCGGAGGAGGCTGGGTCGGGATGCACTACGACGCCCGGCACCCCGTGGACCTCGTACTCTTCGATCCGGATGAGCCCGGGAGTAGCGCGGCCAGCCTGACAGGCCTCTGGGACCGCACCCCGCTCGAGCCGGAGGGCCTGGTAGCGGCGGTGGACTTCACCTGGAGGTCGGTGGACGGGCTCGAGGTGCAGGGATGGTTGTACAGGACGCCGGGGCGCGGTATCGGCACCATCGTCCTGGTGCACGGTGGGCCCACCTACCACGCCGAGGACAGGTTCAACGCCGAGATCCAACACCTCCTCTCGCGCGGCTTCAACGTGCTCTCGCCCAACTACCGGGGCAGCACCGGGTTCGGTCTCCGATTCCAGGAGTCGATCAAGGAAGACGGCTGGGGCGGCCGCGAGCAGGAGGACATAAGGAGCGGGATCGAGGCGCTCATCCAGGCCGGCGTGGCCGAGCGGGGGCGCGTCGGTGTGACGGGCACCTCTTACGGCGGGTACTCGGCGTGGTGGGCGATCACGCACTTCGAGCCCGACCTCGTCGCCGCCGCCGCCCCGATCTGCGGCATGACCGACCTCGTCGTGGACTACTACGCCACGCGCCCGGACCTGCGTCCCTACAGCGAGGAGATGATGGGCGGCTCCCCCGAAGAGGTCCCGGACCGCTACCGGGAGCGCTCGCCCAT